>JAZLGA010000001.1:0-10515 GCA_045616045.1 Bacteroidales bacterium
ACATCTGCGAGGCCTTCGGCTTCAAGATCCCCGATGGCTGCACCCCGAAATACGCCTCCAGAAAGAAGCCCGCTCCCCATCGCGGACGACCTTCGAAGCCCAAGACTACGACGCTGGAGGGTTAATTGTACAAAATGACGCAAAACTCATGAGTCAATGAGGCACATTAAAAATTTATGGAGGGTTCTATAAATTAATTTCCAGTGATTTTGAGTCGGTTTTCGAGCAGATTGCTGCGCAGAAAGAGGGCGTATAGCGGGTTATGCAACCGATTGATAAACAGCAAGATGCTGAAAAACGGCTAAAAGCGAGGAAAAGAAATTTTAAATTTGTCATATCATTTGTATTTTATTTCGTTGAATTTATAGAACCCACCTTATAGCACACAATGACACACTTTGCTAATGAAAAAATAAGTATTTTTGCAAAATAAAATCAAAACTCATTAAATGATGGACAAAACATTTAAACTTTGGGCAATTGCAGTAGCTATCTGCACGACATGTTTTTTCGGCTGCGGCAGTAACACCAACACAAAAGAAGAGAGTGCAGCCACACAAGAAACCGAAACTCAGCAAGAAGTTGTTGCCATTGAGGAACAAACATGCATCACCGCTGTTGAAAAATATATAGTTGACAGCATCGGTTGCTACTATGCTCCTGGACAAATTTGCATACCTTATCCAAACATTGTCAAGATTGACGAAACCAATGCTGACGACATACGTGTGTGGGGCGACTTTTGGGTGTATCTCTATGACCTTTCTGGCGACACACTCAAAGTTGTGTCTGGTGGAAGACACCCTGGCCTAATGCATGTAAAAAAGACCGACAACACTTTTGAAGTCACAAATTTTGACGCTGTGGAAGACGGTTCAAACAACTTGGAGAGTGCCAAGGCCATATTTGGAGAAAACTACGATGCGTTCCATGCCATCAGTAGCAATGATGTGAGATGTGAAGAAAACCTGCTGAACACCACTGCCGAATATGTGAAGAAACACGGCATAAAGGCAACTCTACGCCAAGACTACGGCTGGCCGGCCAAGAGTCTGCCCGTTGATTGAACGGCAACCGGTGAAGAAAACTCTTTTGTTGCTGGCAACAGTCATGCTGCTTTCATCTTGTAACAGTAACGAAAAAGTCATACGGGTAATGTGCGAGGACATCCATCATTATCCGTATGCTATTTTGCAAGATGTTTGATAGACATGTTGCAAAGATCTCGGTGATGGGATGGGAACAGGCCGCCAATGTGCTGGCTACCGTCAAAGATGGCCAATATCGCTACAAGGGCATGGAAATACCCGTTGACGAGAAAGCTAAACTCAAGAAAGACATTAGGGTTCTGCTCTTTACAGCACCGCGTGCCTTTGGGACGACGGCATCATCGACCCGATAGATACGCGCATTGTACTTTCGCTATGCATTGCCGCATCATTGAATAAACCTTTTGCTGAAAGGCAATTTGGAGTGTTTAGGATGTGAATTTTTAAGAAGCCAGAAGACAGAATAGTAAGGTGAGTATTGTGTATCAATCAGTGTCTTCGTTAATTCTATTTCTCATTGCCGCTTGTATTTCGGTCGAGTAGTATTTGAAGAAGTTAAAACACATTGCTCTGGAGATGCTGAGAGTCAAGTCGCTGTCAAACGATGGTTTGCGAAATATCGTATAAAGATGCCCTGGGTGCAGCCAAGCTCTTGCGTCAGCCAGTTTATGCTGCGCTTGTTGGCTCTGAGCTGAGTCCGTATGATTTTCCCGATATGTATTTCGCTTTGGTGTTTCATCGCCTGGGCTGGGCTTTCCTGCTCTCTCCCTTTGTGCAATGAAAAAGCGTGAACCGCATTTTCTTATGTCGTTGTGGGCTCTGGAAAGCCTTTGTACCATAAGCAACATGATTCACACAAAACACGTGAACTTCTTCTTGCTTATTCCCGTACGACAAATTTTCCAGATTTACAACGAAGGAACAAGAGCAAAAGATCAGTTAATAGTTACCTAAATTCCGCAGAATAAAAATTTGCTAATTCGAGAAGGAATGTTTACATTCAATGCGCACGAGCTGGGTCGTTGAACGGTAGTGTTTCAAACAGTGTGTCCGAAGTCTGTTGACTTCAGGGAAACGGTGCAAAACAAGTTGTATTGAGGTCATGGAGTCTGCTTCGCTCAGAAACGAGGTTGTGTTGATGCTGTGCAAGACGATGGGGAGATAAGGGAGTTAGGCTTGGCTACAATCTTTTGTAAACCGTTGCTGTTCTGCTCACGTTGTATATCTTCATGGTGATGCTGTCGCCTTTTTTCTCTGATGGGAAGCGTGTGTAGGTGTCGATGTTGCCGAAGCCCCCAAAGGCCTTGTCGTCGCTGGTCATCACGATGCCGTAGTCGCCTGTCTCCCTGACGGGTATCTTGTAGTCGGGTATGGAGCGGTTGCCCCAGTTGAACACGAAGACGAGTCTTCCACGTTCGTAAACGATGGTCTTGCTGTCTTCGTCGGCTTTGAGGAGCCAAGCTTGTGGCACTGCCATGATGGGGTGTTCTTTTACCAACTCGAGCATGGCTTTGTCAAACTCGGCCATGAACCTGTATTTCAGGTTGTTGTCGTCGACAAGCGACCATTGTCTCAGTGCGTGTTTATAGCTCCATCTGTTCTCGATGCGGGGGAAGTCAATCCATTCGGGGTGTCCAAATTCGTTGCCCATGAAGTTGAGCCATGCCTCGCCGCCGACGGTGATGGTGAAGAGGCGTATCATCTTGTGTAGGGCTATGCCACGGTCGATGTTCATGTTGGGGGTAAATACCGACATTGAGGTGTACATGTCCTTGTCCATCAGCCTGAAGGCTATTGTCTTGTCGCCAACGAGAGCTTGGTCGTGCGACTCGGCGTATGCCACGGTGGGTGTTGATGGTATGTGGTTGTTGACGGTGAAGAAGAAATCGTTCATGTTCCATTCTTCTTCGGTGTTGTCTTTGATGGTCTTTATCCAGAAGTCGGGCAGTCCCATGCCAAGTCGGTAGTCGAATCCTAAGCCGCCTTCGTCTTGCGGACGGCATAGTCCGGGCATTCCGCTCACTTCTTCGGCGATGACGATGGCGTTGGATTTTGTCTCGTGAGCCAGTTTGGTTGCCAACTGGAGGTATGTCACGGCATCGTTGTCAACATTCTCGTCGAAATAGCGTTCGGGAGCGTTGTATTCGGTGCCTATGCCGTGGTTGAGGTATAGCATCGAGGTCACTCCGTCGAAGCGGAACCCGTCGAAGCGGAATTCTTCGAGCCAGTAGCGCACGTTGGATAGCAGTAGTTGCAAAGTCTCTGTCTTGCCGTAGTCGAAGAGTTTGGAGTCCCATAGTTTGTGTTCGCCGCGTGTGCCAGGGTGCAGGTATTGGTGGTCGGAGCCGTCGAAGAGGTTGATGCCCTCGAGGGTGTTTTTCACGGCGTGCGAGTGAACAAGGTCCATGATGACGGACAGTCCCATGCCATGTGCCGTGTCGATGAGTTCTTTTAGGTCTTCTGGTGTGCCGAAGCGCGAACTGGGGGCGAAGAGGTTAGAGACGTGATAGCCAAACGAGCCGTAGTATGGGTGTTCGGCAATGGCCATAAGTTGTACGGTGTTGTAGCCGGCCTTCTTAATGCGAGGCAGTATGCTCGCAGCGAACTCATTGTAGGTTCCTACGCCTTCTTTCTCCTGTGCCATGCCCACATGGGCCTCGTATATTAGCAGTGGCTCACCTTTGTGGTGCGGTGCCTTGTTTTTGAACATAAAAGGCTTCTTGGGACTCCAGAACTGACCGGCAAAATCTTTGCTCCCTTCGTCTTGCACCACGCGTCTGATATATACGGGGATGCGAGCCTGTTCGCCAAGCTGCGACTGCACGAGTACTTTGAGTTTGCTGCCATGAGTGAGGGTGTTGCCGTATTCGCTGTCGGGTAGGAATATCTCCCATACTCCGTTGCCTATGTTGTCAAGGGGGTTGGCATAACTCTGCCATCCGTTGAAGTCGCCTATGAGAGCAAGGTAGTGTGCTGCGGGTGCCCATTCGCGGTACCACCAACCGTGACGGCGATTGTCGTAGTGGAGACCGAAGAACTGGTGTGCTGTGGCAAACGAGGAGAGACTTCCATAGTGAGTGTTTATGTCGTTAAGCCGTTGTGTGTAGCGGTCATGCCGTTCTTCAACCTTGTGTGCGACAGGATTGAGCCAAGGGTCTTTTTTTACGAGAGGGAGCATACAAATGTGTTATAATTATCTAAATTCTATTCATTACAGTTCCTCAACAATAACAGGAATATCCCAACTATATTGAGCTAGATATTTTTCAAATGCAGAATTCAAGTCACAAATGCAACTTTGTTAATGTTTGATTTAATATCAGGTGCGAATTTAGTGATAAAATATTCAATTGGTGTCAAAAATCCGAGTTTTTTCTCGGTCTGTTGTTTAACTTATTCTGTATCAATTCAATGTATTCGTCCATCAGATTCTCAAAAGACGAACCTTTCGGAACATATTGCCTGATGAGGCCGTTTATGTTCTCGTTGGCACCTTATCTCGCGGCTGACCACCGACTTGTGCCGGCCTATCGTTGCTGCGATTTCACTTTGGGAGATTTTCTTCTCCAACATCACGGAAATTGTGTACCTTTGCTCGCTGGTTAAATGTGCCATCTTTTTTTCTTTAGGACGGAGGCAAAGATAGCCGTTTTTTCCATTCGAGCGGGGGAAAGGAATCTCCTTTCTCCCGTTTGAGAAAAACATCTTTTCTTCACCTCCCGCTAAAGTTGCATTTAACAATTGAATTTAGGAAATGTTTGCTTAGCAAGAGATTAAAAAGAAGGCCACCCGACTATAAACTTTCAACCATCAATTGTCCCTATGGTCTTTCTTCTTCGTCAGTTTCAGGTCTTGAAGGGCTGAGGCTTTGACGTTGATTGAGAAGTTCCAACTTTTGTATGTTCCTATGGGTATCCAGTTGAAGCGCATCTCCCAACAGTGCAGGTCGCGATAGACGTTGATGGATGTGTATGAGAGGCCGTGGTTGGTGAAGTCCCATCCAGTGGTGATTGACACTTTCCATTTTGGTGTAATGCTGACGTCGCCTGTCACCGAGAGTGTCTGGACAAGTGTGTTTGTCGCTATGCCCATCAGCTTTGCGTATGTGACTGATGTGGAGTGTCTCAGGTTATAACTTATGGAGAGAGACCACGGGGTGTTCCAGTCGATGTATCCGCTGGGGTTGTCGGCTATCTCGTCGAGTATGTTGTCGTCAACATATTCCGAGCCTTTGGCTCGGTCGGCAAGGTTCTCGCGTCTTGACTTGTTGGCGTTTGCTCTTTTTTTCAGTTTGTCGATGTCGTTTTGGCTGAACGACCAGCTAAGGCTGAAGTTCCATGCCGAGTTGCTCTTGTGGAAGAGGCGTCTGTTCTCGACCACTTCCAGGCGGTTGATGCGGTTTCCGTTCTCGTCGGAGACGTATGGGTCCCACACCGAAGAGTATTGTATGCCGAGGTGTTTGAACAGTGTCGTTCGACCACTTATCGACAAGTACGACAAATTGAGCGAGTCTTTCGAAAAGTCGTAGTTGCCCGATATGTTGAACGACTCTATAAGTGTGATTTTTTTCAGTCCTGTTATGGTGTCTCGTTTTGACGGCACTTTCATGTCGAGGCTGTTGGCGAAGTTGTATGTCAGCATGCCCGATCTTGCTATGGATGGGTTGCCGTAAATAGCACCTGCATACATGTTGTAGATGACTTCTTCGCTGCCTTTCATGTAGCTGTTGTTGATGTGCCATTTGTTGTCGCCGAAGTCGGGGCGGTAGGTGAAGCCTATTGTTGGGGTGAATACGTGCCTTATGGCTCTTATGGGGCCTTTTTTGAAGTTCACCATGCCGTATATCTTTGTGGTGATGTTGCTTGACACGTTGAAGTCGAACAGGTTCTGGAAGCGGAAAACGGTGTCGGTGACGAGGTGTGCGGCAGTGGTGTCGCCGTTTACGGCCACCGGTCCAGCCCAACGGCACTCTTTGTGCGAGAAATACATATAGTCGGTAAGGTTGATAGAGGTCGTCCATGTGAAGTGCTTGAACAACTTGATGGGCATATTGATGGGGATGGTGTGTTTTATGCCGTTTTGCATCTTGCGTGCCAGCGCACCTATGTCATGGTGCCACCCTTTCGGGAAGAGAAGACTGTCAATGCCGGTAAGAGTGTTCTTGGCATTCATGGTATAGCTCATGTTGAGGTCCTTGTACCAGTGTTTCTTCCCAGGCTTGCCCACTTTCTTTAGAGGATAGAAACGGTTTACCGACAGCGTTATCTCGGGCAGCGTGACGGTGATTTGTTTGGTGAGAGTGTTTTGGCTGTGCGAAGCGTTTATTGTCAAGAATACCTTGCCCCCGAAGTTGGTTTGGTATGCAATACTCGACTTGAAGGTGTTGCTAAGGTATTCGTTTGAGGTCGAGGCGTTGTATTTGTTGAATTGTGAACTAATCACGTTCACGTCGGCCGAGAAGGTGTGTCGCGGGTGCGCTTTGGGGTCTTGCTTGTGTGACCATCTCAGTTGGAAGTCGTTGCTTTTCTCGTAGTCAGCTGCATCGCGGGTGCCAATCTTGTTGAGGGCATAGACAAAGGATAGCGAACCGTTGTGTTTGTAGCGTTGAATATACCTGAATGTCGGTTTTATGGCCCAACTGCCCCGAGTGTATATGTCACCCAATATCTGAAGATCCATCTTGTCGTTGATGGCCCAATAGTAGCCGCCGTTCTCGAGGTAGAAACCACGGTTTGCCGACTCGCCGTAGGTTGGCATTATGATTCCCGATTTCCTTGACTTGGTGTTGGGTAGCATTGCGAAAGGCAGTGCCAGGGGCAGAGGCACGTCTTCGATGGTGAGGTATATGGGACCCGTTACTATCTTGTCGTCTGGTATCACTTTGGCTTTTGTGAAACGGAACTGGTAGTGTGGGTGTTCCTTGAGGTTGCACGAGGTGTAGCCTCCCGACTTGATGTTGACGCTGTTGTCGTCCATGCGTTTCACCACACTGCCGTTGAGATAGCCGTCTGCCTCTTCGGTGAAGACTTTGCTTATGACACCTTTCTTGGTCTTGAAGTTGTATGTCATCTCCTGGGCTTCAAACTTGTTTTCTCCTTGCGTGAATACAGGGAAGCCTGCCATCTGTCCTGTGGAGTCAGGGACTCCACGCGCTGTTACAGTGTTGGTACTCATGTCGAAGGTGAGCATGGCTGCCTCGAGCACTATGTCCTCATATTTCACCACAGCATTGCCGTAATAATATATCTTGTTGTTGCTCAGGTCTTGTATCACCGAGTCAACGGCGGTGCGCATCAGTTTGGCTTCGAAAGAGGTCTTTTTCTCTTCACCTTCCTTGAGGCTGACGGTGGCTTGTTGTGTGGTGTCCGTGCCGTTTATGCTGTCGGTAGCGGTGAATGTGAGGACGGTGCTGTCGTTGATTTGCACTAAGCTGTCGGGCGTCGCCACATGTACGCTGTCGTTGATTTGCACTATGCTATCGGGTGTTGCCACATGGAGGCTGTCGTTGGACTGCTGAGCCTTCAAGGCTTGCGCGGCAAAACAAAAAATAAAGGCAAAAATGGTGTTTAATGCCGAAAAAGAATAATATTTGATATGTTTTATGTTCAAATACAAGTAATTTGGTTTAAATTTGCAGCAAATTACAATTAAAAAACGCTTGCAAATATAAATTATTGCTCTCAAATATGGTTACTATGAAGGCAACAAAGTTGATGAAAATAGGAATATTTTTCTTTTTAATGCTCCCTTGTATCGTTTTTGCACAACGAGGCGAGAAGATTTCAACCCTCGTTATCGATGCTGGTCATGGCGGGAAGGACTCGGGTGCAGTGGGCAAGAATAGCAAGGAGAAAGCCATCGCCCTTGATGTAGCTCTGAAGGTCGGAAACCTTGTCAAAAAGAACCTCCCCGATGTGAAAGTAATATATACCCGTAGCACCGATGTCTTCATACCTCTTGTCGAAAGAGCCGACATCGCCAACAAGAACAATGCCGATGTCTTCATCTCGATACACTGTAATGCTGCCGAAAACACCAAGGCATACGGTACTGAGACCTTCGTCATGGGTGAACACAAGAACCAGGCTAACCTGGAAGTGGCAAAACGTGAGAACTCGTCAATCCTCTACGAGGATGATGCCGATAACACCTATGGAGGCTTCGATCCTAACAGTCCCGAGTCATACATACTCCTTTCTCTTCAACAGAACGAATTCCAGGCACAGAGCATAAACCTTGCTGACAAGATTCAAAGTCGTTATACAAACAAACTTTCGCGCCACAACCGCGGCGTTCAGCAAGCTGGATTTCTCGTGCTGGTACGCACTGCAATGACAAGTGTGCTTACCGAAATAGGTTTCATAAGCAATACGGAAGAGGAGAAGTTCATCAAGTCGGAAAGCGGCAAAGACAAGATAGCCGAGTCGATATACCAGGCGTTCAAGGAGTTTAAATATGAATATGAGGCCAAAAATTGCCATAAACCCGCAGTCGATACCATTACGACTCCAACAACCGACACTACTAAGATTGTTTTGCCCGACACTACTGTTGCCAAAACCGATGCCACTCAAGACGTAAAGCCAGCCGACACTATACGGCAAGTGACAGCAGTATCGCAAGTGTGTTTTAAGGTTCAGTTTGCAAGTTCGGCCGAAAAGGTGAACATGGCAAAGGCATTTCCAAAAGTGCCCGAGGTTGGATGTTATTTTTATAGTGGGGCATATCGCTACACTTCAGGCGAGTTCGCCAATTACGACGAGGCCCTCAAACGTCTCAGTAGCATGAAAAAACTGGGCTATGCCGACGCTTTCATGGTGGCCTTCGACAACGGAAAGCGCATAAGCGTGACCGAGGCTAAACAGCGGCTTGGCATAAAATAAATTTCCTTGTTTTTAAAAAATCATTATTTTTGCGCAAAATATTGGCTATGAAGAATAAAAAAGCAATAATGGTGGCGGTGTCGTTCATCGTGGCGTTTCTGCTTCTGTGGTGGGGCATCAATTTTTTGAAAGGCAAGAATCTTCTCGCACATGAGAGAAGGTTTTATGCTGTATATAGCGATGCCAAGGGCCTTATCAAAGCCAATCCAGTCAATATTAACGGAATGAGGGTGGGACTTGTGGATAACATATATTTTGACCCCACATATAACGGCAACGTGATAGTTGAGATTGTCGTTACCGACAATATCCCCATTCCAAAGAACTCTAAAGCGGTCATAACATCCCCCGCCTTGCTGGGCTCCATGAGCGTGAGCATCATCTTGGGCGATAGCAGCACAGAAGCTCACAGTGGTGACACCCTGCAGGCCGGCGTGGCAAATGGCATGATAGATGAGGTGGGCAAACAACTCGTGCCTCTGAAAGACAAGATAGAGAAAGTGATAGTCTCGCTCGACTCGGTCGTGGTTGCTGTTAATCACGTGCTCGATACCACCACGCAACAGAATGTTAAGGAAAGCATTGCTCATCTTGAAGTGACAATGAAGAATCTTGAAGGAACATCCAAAAAACTTGACAATCTCTTGGCCGAAGAAGGCGTCAAAGTTGACACCATTATGGACAATGTCAACGATATTACCAAGAATCTATCGATTGTCAGCGATTCGTTGGCCAATGCCGACCTCGCAGCAACCATTCGTGACATAGATGCCACTGTGTCGGAATTGCGCAGCACAATAAACGCAATCAACGAAGGCAAAGGCTCCGTGGGACGTCTCATGACAGAAGACTCATTGTATATCCATGTTGACCAAACAGTAGAAAAAATTAATAGTTTGTTAGACAATATAAGCAAGAAACCTCGTAAATACTTGAAATTCAGTGTTTTCTAAATAGATGGCATCATCTGCGTCTAACAGGACAACAAACATGAATGAAATTCACTTTTGATAAACTGCACTAACCAACTTTCTATGGGTCACTTGAATGAAAAGCCCAAGGATTTTGGAGCGAATCAGTTCTCTCCGGAAGAGAAATTCAGCGCCACTTATCTTGTAACGGCCACCAATCCCATGTCTGGCAATATATATTTATATCACAAGTGACAAATTCTATTTATTTTTCGACGAGACAATAGAATTGTCTCCTACTGAATCAGAGTGCCATGCGCCTTGTGTTATATGCCTTAAGACATAAAAGGCTTTTGGAAGGGCTTTCTCAAGCGTCTTCTCATCCTTGCCACCGATGTCAGCGACATATTGCTTCGGGTTTGGAAAAAAGATGCTCTTATAAGCGTCGTTGAGAAAAGGAGGCAATGACAACTTTTGCCTGTTATAAGCATAAGGTGTCGCTTTACATGCGAGTGACTTTTTTTTGTGTAAACCTAAATTCCGCAGAATAAAAATTTGCTAATTCAAGAAGGAGTGTTTACATTCGATGCGCACGTTCTGGGTTGTTGAAAAGTCGTGATGTGGTTGCGGAGTGGCTTTTTTTGAGGTTGCAGTGCACAACTTCCCCCACCC
>JAZLGA010000002.1:0-9946 GCA_045616045.1 Bacteroidales bacterium
TCTGAGGATTGTGTCAGCGCTGGCGAAGAGGTAATCGGGGTTCCTTTGGTATTTCTCCGTGCGGAACAGGTTGCAGTCCTCGATGCACTCCCCGCCGCAGAGGTATGTCGACATGAGGTTTTCCACAATGTGGGAGTAGGCGTACTTCGTGTTTATCCCCTTGTTTCCCAGTGTGTTGTCTATGAGATTGGAGAGTCCCGCCTTGCGGAATGCGTCTATTGTTGAAAAAATACCGCCGAAAGTTCCGATTTTTCTGAAATTAAGTTGTATTTTTGCCGCCACATCACCCGTTTTTGGGTTTCGCAGCACAAAAACAGGTGAAATTATTGAGAAATGCAAATCGTTGCTAAGTTATTTGTTAACAACGGCTTGTCATTTCTCAACAGTCAAAAATCAAGAATAATCTGCGGAATTAAGGTATCAAAAAAAGTTCACATCATCCCAGTCAAATAATCCAGCAATCAGGTCACGTCGTCTTCTCTCTGATGGTCTTTGGCATAAAGCAAAATGCGTTCACCTATGCTCAAGGAAGCATCTTGCGAAACGCACCATCGACTTGTGGCTTTTATAACCCGACAACTTCACCTTTATCGGCACAATCTTATTGCCTCTTGAAAGCAGAAAGTCGACCTTGCAGTTAGGACTGCTGCCATCGGGGGAGGTATGATAACACAGAGAATTGCTTGCCGTCTAAAGCATTTGCGCCACAAGATTATCATAAATACATACCAGATTGGCACTCAACTTGTCGCTCGTGCGCCTATGTCGTAAGTCTTCAGCGACGGTGAGACAGCAAGACAGATGTTTTTTTCGTTCTGCTTTTGTCAGCAGCGACAAGGTTCGTGGCAAGCGGGTCAAGGACATGCTCCACGCACAACACAGATGCGTAGAACGACTTGAGGTCGATAGCCATGTAGGTAGGCTGATTCATAAGATTCAAAGACAATCATTGTCTCAGCATCATTCAATGCGAAAGAATATTTTTTTGCGCATAGGCTTGTATCTCGCCGAAAAATCGTAATTTTGCGAAACTTTTTCAAGGCTTTGCCCAAGTCCTTCTAGGACCCGTAGTTTAATGGATAAAATAAAGGATTCCGGTTCCTTAGCTCTGGGTTCGATTCCCAGCGGGTTCACCAGCCCTAATTGATTATCAATCAGTTAGGGTTTTTATTTTCCACAAAACTCTATTCAAAAAACGCAAAAAAAAATCCACGACTAAAGGTTGAACACCTCCAGTTGAGGATTTTATGATAAATAAAAAAAAAGCCTACTAATCAGTGCAAAAAGCGGTATTAATGCTTAGCCTGCATCACAAGTTTGCCTTTATAATAAAGGTCACCGTCAACATAGTAAGCTCTGTGCATAAGGTGCATGACACCTGTTACAGGGCAAACGGTCACGTTAGGTGTTTCGGCTTTGTAATGAGTTCTTCTTTTGGCGCCTCTTGTATGAGACTGTCTACGTTTAGGATGTGCCATTTTAGTATTATTTTAATTTGTTATTAATCGTTTTGATTGTTCTCTTTGATGTTTTTCAATGCAGCCCAACGCGGGTCTATTTCGTCATCCTCTCCATTCCCTTCTGACACGGCACATGCATTAAGCAACTCGACCACCTTGGGATTGCATTGCCCTTCAGGATGGACACGGTGAATAGGAATGGACAATATGATATATTCGTAAATTAGTTCGCTAATGTCAAAAGAGCCCTGGTCTGATGGCAGATAAGCCACATCTATGTCGTCATCACCAGCAGGCTTTTCTACACCTGTTTTAATGACAAAAACATTGTTGCCTTCAATAGGAATAAGGAACTCGTCGGCACAACGGTCGCATGGGACAAGAACATTTCCCGACAGATTGAAGTCAAGAGTCAGCACCGACTCCTTTCTGTCAACGTCCAAGTCAATATCCACCCTACCTTGTTTCACTTCAGAATAGTCATATTGGGCAAAGAAATCGTCATCTATCACATAGTGATAGTTGTGCTGCCCTATGGCCATTCCGCTAACTGGAATAAGATACTCTTTTCCTTTATCCATATCCTAAAATTCGGGGTGCAAAGATAGTTATTTATTACAAACCTGACAATTTTTATGTCAACTAAAAATAATATTTCTTACAACAATCTTATTATCATATTTTTACAACATATATTTTTGTTTATTATATGTCAATTTTAATACTTTTCAAGTTCCTCAATCGCCCTTTGCAAAATATCATCAATAGGCTGATACAGTTGGTAGAAGCACTCATCACCAAAAATATTGCGTCCTATATATGCTTTCAAGAGTATATCAGTTTGCTTGCGTGCATATATCTTCTCTTCGTCATTTCCTGTTATATTCTTTGACTCGGCTTGGCCAACTAGTTGTCCAAACATTTCATCGGAGATATGGAACGTCTTTTCAAATGTCTTCAAGTCTCGATACTTGAGCAGTTGTTGGCGATGGCTGTCGGAATAGTCAAAGGCATACTGGTGCATAATGCCAGAGTTTACTATCATGTTATAAAAATATTGGGTGCTGTCGTCAACCAACGGGACATATACATCAGGCATTATTCCTCCACCTCCGTAAAGTACTTTGCCTTTGGGCGTTACATATTTGACACTATCGTTGAAATGTATGCTGTCTGAGCTAAAGAGTTCGCCATTGCCATAGCGTTCATACGATTCGAAATAGTATTTTTCCCTGTTTTTTGTAAAAGGTTTCTGTATCGACCTGCCAAGAGGAGTGTAATAGCGGGCAACTGTAAGGCGAATGGCAGAATTGTCTTCAAGCATTATCTGTTCTTGAACCAGGCCCTTGCCAAACGAACGTCGGCCGACAGTCACACTGCGGTCGTTGTCCTGTAAAGCTCCGGCCACTATTTCGCTTGCGCTTGCTGAGCCGTCGTTGATTAGGACTGCGACTGGCATATCCACAAGTTTTCCACGCAAAGGAGAATAATATTGTGAAGTGACGACCTGCTTAGGTCTGTTGCGTCCTTCTGTGTAAACTATCAAGTTACCGGCAGGTAGGAATTCGCCAGCGATGTCAACAGCAGTTCCAAGATAACCTCCGGCATTGTCACGCAAATCCAAGACCAACTTCTTCATACCATAGTTGCTGAGTGTTCTGACGGACGCCACAAATTCGTCGTATGTAGTTGCCGAGAACTTGTCCAGCTTTATGAAGCCTATGTCATCGGCAAGCATATACGAAGCCACAACGCTATATGTAGGAATAACATCTCGTTTTATGGTATATTCAAAAAGTTGGTCAGTATTGCGTCTTGACACCTTAACCCTGACCTTAGTGCCTTTTGGCCCTTTTAGGAGGCGCATGACGTCTTCGTTTTTTATTCCCACACCTGCAACAAGACTGTCTTCCACATACACTATTCTGTCGCCATCCTGAATCCCGACTTTTTCGGACGGGCCACCTTTTATGGTGTTTATTATTGCCACTGTATCTTTTTCAATCCTAAATGCCACTCCTATGCCTTCAAAATTACCCAGCAAAGGATCGTTCATGGCATCAAATTCCTCTTTTGGGACATATAGGCTATGGGGGTCCAATTCCTCTAGCATTGCCGACACCGCCGCTGTCTCAACTGCCTCGTCATCTATAGTGTCCACATAGTCGTTTCTAATATACCCCATCACTTCTTCTATCTTGTTGCTTGAGACGCAGCGGTTGTGTCGCTCGTTGATTTTGCGTTCGATATACGAGCCGACGAGCAAGCCCACAAGCAACATTATGATGCAAGTCAGAAAGGAATAGCCATTTTTATTTTCCATGGTCGTTTATGGAATATCTGATATTATGCGCTTTTATTATGTATGCTGACGATTATCGTTCTTGGATTTCCGCGCTTTTCAATTCAACATTGCGGTTCATCTTTTTGAACAGGCCTTGAAGGACTGAGCCAGGTCCCACTTCAAGAACCTCCTTTACTCCATTGTCGAGCATATTAGTCATAATCTTAGTCCAAAGTACAGGCGATGTCAGTTGTGATATGAGGTTCATCTTTATTATATCAGGTTCTGACACGGCTTGTCCGGTTGCGTTTTGGTAAACAGGGCTTATCCCATTCACAACTCTTGTTGAAGAAATAGCTTTTGCCAATTCTATGCGAGCAGGTTCCATAAGTGGGCTATGGAAAGCGCCACCCACATTCAGTTTGATGGTTCTTCTTACTCCATTTTCCTTGAGTTTGGCAATAGCGGCATCAACACCAGTTTCCGAGCCAGAGATGACTATCTGACCAGGACAATTGTAATTGGCAGGGACAACCACTTCTTCTTTTATGGTGTGGCATACCGACTCGACCAAGTCGTCTTCTGCGCCAATAACGGCTGCCATGGTGCCGGGCTGAAGTTCGCAAGCTTTCTGCATGGCTTCTGCGCGTTTGGACACTAATTTCAAACCATCTTCAAAACTGATATTTTTATTGGCGACAAGAGCCGAAAACTCGCCCAACGAGTGTCCTGCAACCATATTGGGCTCAAAGTCTTCAAGCATCATTGCCTTTATCACAGAATGAAGGAAAATGGCCGGTTGGGTGACTTTTGTTTGTTTAAGGTCTTCGTCGGAACCTTCAAACATCACATCCGTTATTTTGAATTTAAGTATGGAATTGGCTTTATGGAACAGGTCTTTAGCCTTTGATGAGTTATCATACAAGTCCTTGCCCATCCCAACAAATTGCGATCCTTGTCCGGGAAAAATGTATGCTTTCATATCTAATTTTGTTTTTATAATGAATATACGAGAAAAATCAATCTGTTTCAGCACCTATAAGGCGCAAGAATTCTTGTCGTGTCTCGTTACGTTCAAAAGCGCCCACAAAGTCACTTGTTGTCGTTACGGCATTTTGTTTCTGCACACCGCGCATGGCCATACAAAGGTGTTTGGCTTCAATGACAACCGCCACACCCAATGGGTGCAAAGCGTTTTGTATAGCGTCTTTTATCTGTGTTGTCAAACGTTCCTGCACTTGCAGCCTTCGAGCGTATGCATCGACGACGCGGGCAATCTTGCTAAGTCCAGTTATATACCCGTTGGGTATGTAAGCCACGTGCGCCTTACCCACGAATGGCAAAAGATGGTGTTCGCACATTGAATAGATTTCAATATCCTTCACAATCACCATTTGTCTGTAATCTTCCTTGAACTTTGCCGACAAAAGGATTTCCATCGGGTCTTGACAATAACCTTGTGTGAGAAATTGCATCGACTTCGCCATCCTCTCGGGTGTTTTCAGCAGGCCTTCGCGTTTCGGGTCTTCTCCCAAAAGTTCTAAAATAGCCTTATAGTGCTCTTGCAACTCGGCAGTTCTTTCGGAATCAAACTGGTCAATGCGAGAATAGCCTCCCAAATTTTCACTTAATATGTCCATTATACAAAGTACGGATATTACTTTTGAACTGACTGTTGTGGTGCACTTTGCTGTGTCATAGTACACTTGCCTGTAAAAACTGCGCCAACTTCGATAAGCAGCTGCTTGGTGACAAGTTCGACTTCCACACGTGCTGTTGACTTCAACGATGTCAGTTCTTCAGTTTTTATGGATCCGCGCACAGTACCTGCTATATCCGACTGTTTGCAATAAAGGTCGCCATTTAGGACACCTGAAGGTCCAATCACGACTTTTCCATTACACTTGATTGACCCTGTCAATATACCATCGATGCGAATATCGCCATTCGACTCTATGTCACCTTTAATTGATGTTCCGTTTCCGATAAGGTTTCTTAATTGGTTTTCCACTGTACCTACCATTTTTATTAGTTATTTTTTGTTTATCATATTGTAAAATTCCTTATACTCCCCAGTATCTTTACTTTGGTAAAAAAGAGGATAGTTCTTCCGTGATATGGGGAATATTTCATAATCTGTCTTATTCATACCGCCAAACACATAATCGGCATTTGCCATGTGTTCAACATAATCGTAAGCCGTCGAGAACTCCTTGAATGTTGCTATCGATATCAAAGTTCTTTCATTGTCAAGTTGAATGCTTCTCACGTCAAATGTGCGTATGCTGTACTGGTTTTTGTTGAAGTCGGATATTCTTATTTTAAGGGGGTCAACCCTTACTGTCTTGCTGTTGCACACTATCATAACAAGATGTTCGGCATTTGGCTCGTGCAAATATGGTGTTTTTAGGGACACAGTATCAGTCGTGGTTTCTTCTTTTTCTTCTACAATATCCATGCCCAAGTCATATTCATTGTTGGCTGCATTAAGTACCGCCAATGCGAAATCATGCACTTCGCCTTTGGGATTTTTCTTCACCACCTCATACAAAGCATTTGCCATGGAGTCGGCTGTATAGAGTTTTCCCATCGAGATGGCTCGCAGCAGCTCGAAGCGAGGGCAAAGAGCGGTGTCGGATGCATATTCCACCATTGCCCGGTCAGCGTTTGACTTCACACGATGATATTGTCCTTTTGTGTACGCCTCGTATGTTTTGGCATACAAATCGGATGCAGCTCTTGACAACTGTTCCTCTTTCTTGTAAAAGTCGGGGTCCAGAATGAACTGTGCATAACTCGATTCTGGATATTTTGTAAGAATCTTGTTTTTGTACAATATAGCGCTATCGGCATTTTTGGCTTCGTCATACATCTTGTACAAAGCATACCAAGTGGGCAATTCTTTGAGATGGTTCGGGTATCGTTTCTCAAAAGAAAGATATGATTTTGTCGAGCGTCCATAGTCACTCAGCTTGTCCATATAAATAAACCCTGTTGCATACAACGATTCAGCGATGAGGGAATCGGCATATTTTTTCTGTTCAGGCTTGAATGGCAAGTCAGTGAGATAATACTCCCTATCGTGAGGGGTCAATGATTTTGAAGTAGTATCGTTGGAGTTGTTTTCGTCAACATTTTCACTATCGGCAAACATATCGTTTGACAAAGCTGCAGCGACGCTCTGCTTGTCGCTTATGCGCCAATTGTCCTCCAATTTTCTCATTCCCCATTTTTTTGTAAACTCGGAATAGCCGCGTTGCACCATGTCACTATTGTAGAAATACCAACCTCCTGATGTTGTTGTGGAAGAGTTGAGGCGCGACTCGCCAACTGTAGAACCCAACAAGGCAAGCTGTTCCTCATAAAGGCGCTGTTCCTCTTCCTCCTTTTCCTTTTGCTTGACGTCTTTTATAATATTGTCAATCAGTCTTATGCGCGACACAGAGTCCATATTGGCCACACGCAACAAACTATCCTGATTACGTACTGTATTTATGTGAAAAACAAGTTCGTCAAGTGTTTTTGATATATTATAGACGCTATCGTAAATTGGGTTTGTCTTCTCCATTGCAGTCACTGCGGTGTCGTAATAAGCCTGTGAATTCTCATAGTCGTTGCGATTGAAAAGCATTGTAGCCAGGCGCAACGACGATGTCATCTGTTGTGTCTTGTTGTTCTTATAATGTGCCACAGACTGTTTAAGGTAGAAAATGCCGTCTTCGGTTTTTCCGTCCTTAATCGAAATGTCGGCCAAAACATAATAAATCCTGTCAAGATATTCCTCGTTTTTGCTGTCGTTCAGCATCTTTTTCAGCATTTTGTACAAACCTTTGTTGTCGTTAGATGCGTTTACGATGGCCAAATTCATTTTCGACTCGAAAGCCATTTCAAAGGATGGGTTGCGACGAATAACATTCTTGTAGAGTTCGGCTGCCTTTTCATCATCTCCCTGTTGTTGGTAGATTTGGCCAAGAATGAACATCATACGAGTCTTCATTTCCCTATCACGTGTTATTGGGATTGCATTCCGGATATAGCGAGAGGCAGTGGTGTAGTTGCCTGTGGCTATGTTGTAATCGGCTATGACAAGGTCGAAGTCGTTGGCTAATTCCTTAGGTTGTTTGCGCATGCCTTCAATTTTGCCTTGCAATGATTCTATTGTTGCAATGGCTTTGGGGTATTCCCCTGTTTGAATATAAGTCTTTGCCAGCCACATGTTTGCCACGTGTGAGATAGGTTCCTTGGCATATTCTGAGGCTACGAAATCAAATGTTCTGCGAGCGGCAATATAGTCCTGTTTGTAGAAATGAGCCTTGGCCATGACGAGATAACTGTCGTCAATCCATTTTACGCGCTCGCGCCCGCCAAATTTCATACTATGTTTCTGTACACAGATAGATGTTTTCTCCAGCGCCCTATCCATATGGGTGTTCAAGGAAGCAGCCTCTGCCTTGGTGCCGTAATTGTAGAGACGTAACACTTTGGAATAATCATCCTTGGCACTTTTTCTTAATGCTTTAGAGCCTTCCTTCAAGGCGTATTCTCCATTCCAATACACATTGAAATGGCTTGTAAGGTTATGATAAGCACGACGAGTAAATGTATTGCGCTTGGTGGAGCAAGCCGCCAAAAGCAACACAAGGCCTGTCACAACTAATATTCTATATCGTTTTCTTAGCACCTTTATTTAACGTTTATTTTTATGTCAGCCTAAAGATTGACAAATATCCGTCAATCATTATAGGTCATGTTTCATTCTTTTTCCTCGACTGTTTTCACATATTTCTCGAACCAGACGGCTGCATTTTGGTTGATTTGCTCTGCTGTCGGGTTGTGGTTTGAGTTTTTAAGGCTAAGTGCCACACTGTCCTGTGCTTTTCCGTATTCGGTCAACAATATTCTTTCAAAATTGTTTTTTCGGCTCAAATATATGGCATCACCTATATCACTAAGTACATTTATTTCCCTTTCCTTCATTTCGGAAGACAGCTCCAATGCATTAAGTTTCTGTGCCATGCGCAAACTGTCTTCGGCCCAATCAGGCCTTAGGGGTTCTTTCATATCTTTTATCGCATATTTGTCGCACAACTCTGGGATAGCATTTGTTGCCTCTTTCAATGCCATTGAGAATATCGCCTCTTCACGTTGTTTTTCTTCCTTCTTCATTCTTGCGTCCACATATTTGCTTATTCCAAAAGCAACTACAGCCAACAAAAGAGCCACTATTACAAAAAGGATTATCCTTGACGACGAGCTGCCAGACGACATGGCCGACTTCAGTTCTAAGATGTTGTTATAGCGTTGTTCCTTTGAATATTGGGTACATGGAGTTTCTGCGTCAAAAAATTGATTCAGTATATTGCGAGAACGCATAAACTCCATAATCTTACCAACGGAATAAATATCAGAACGGGCGTCGCCTTCTTTTCCTTTTATGAGTTCAGGGGCAACAAATTCCAACTCCTTGACAAGGATTTCCTTGTTTGCATCATATTCCGTATCAGGCATGCCAAAGTCAATTATTTTTACATGGCAACCTTCGGTAATCAAGATGTTGGCAGGTCGGAGGTCGCAGTGAACAACACCATTTTTGTGTATATAAGACAATGCATCACAAATCTCAAAAAGTATGTTTTTCACTTGTTTATCGTTTATCGTACCCAAACGCACATGTTCCCTCAACGTTTTACCGGAGATATACTCAAAGATTATGCATTGGCCCAAACCGTCAATTGACTCATAAGCCAGGGCTTTGCGAACAAAGCGGCTGTCGAGAGATGTTGTGATGTCATACTCGTTTTTCAGCAAAGAAATGCTTTTTGGATCGCTAGCATATTTTTCTTTCAATGCTTTAATAACAACAGTACCAGACGATGATTCAGCCATGAAAACACGACTTTTGCCGTATCTTGACTCAGCCAAGAGTTTTATGTCGGTATATTTATTTGACATTACGGCATTTGGTTGCGAAACATTATCATTGGCATTAGTTTTCACAGATTCATTTCCATTAGTTTCTTCAATGGTGTCAGGAGTGTCAACAGGTTCTATATTTGAAAAAATTTGCTCTGACATGACAATTTGAGTTTTTAATCTGCAAATTTAATGAATTTATTCTGAATGGCAATTCATTTTTTATCAAAACCAAAAGTTTTTGTTTATTTCAGTGGCAAAAAAAAAAAAAAAAAAAAAAAAAATTACG
>JAZLGA010000003.1:0-4048 GCA_045616045.1 Bacteroidales bacterium
TTTCCATCTGTTTGGCGACAAAATTCATGTCTTTTTTGAAAAAAACATGCCAATTATTGAAAATTGTCAAGTTTAGCAAAAGAAAACAGAGGAAAATTTACTGATTTTACATGCAAAAAAGCCCGCGCCAAAGGTACGGGCTATTGCCATGCGGATAAAATACACCCATTATGTCAAAGAAAGGTCAAGCCATCGCACGGCTCAATTCTTGAGCAAATTGCTGCACACTAACCTTAATTTTCTCCTGAGTCTTCGGCGAAGGATGGCGGCGGCCTGTCACATATTGCGACAACTGTGCCTTGTTAATACCAGTCATGCGCGATAATCCCGCCAACGTCAGCAAGCCTTTATAGTGCTGCAAAAAAGCCGAGGCATCATAAACGAAGTCGAAGTCTACGTCTACCCACTGACCAGTTCGCTCATGATGGTTTTGGCGCATGGACTCAAACACCTTAATGAAGTCCTCCTTGGCTTCCTTCACAGAATAACCTTCGCCATAGCAGCCAAAGGGAAGGTCTTCCTCAAAATACACAGTATAGAAGCCTGTGCTGTTGCATTCAATGTGTGCCGTAATTTGTTTCTTTTCCATTTTTTACTTCCTCTTTTATATTATTGTGCGAAGGGCCGGGGCTTATTCAAGCCCCGAATCCCTTTTGATTTTCCTTAGAGTTCCTAATGCTACCTCCTGATGTTGGTGGTGGCTCATCGGGAAATACTTGCCCGTCAGTGGGCTGTACCATTCAGGGTGTCCATCGATGCTTCCACCAGTGTAATAGCATCCTATTTTCCTAAGTTTTCTTTCGAGCTCTGTGTACTTCACAACTTCTTTCCCTTCCTTGACGACGCAAAGATAATGCTATTTTTTTGAATAGCATTAAAAAAATGATTTTTATTTGACTTGCAACTTTTCAACCTAAAAAAAAGCCCCTTTTGTGGACAGTCTGTCCGAAGTCATTCTGAATGTCATAGTCATCGGCAGGTATGCCAAGTTTTATGAACTCGTTTTTGAATGTTGCGCTTTGCTCAAAGAAGCAATGCGTTTTGCCTTTTATTTACATTGTTGTTCACTCAGATAATGTTTATTTATAAAAAAAACGAGCTTCAATTCTCAATCATGCCATCAAGCATAAACCATTAAAGAACAGTATGTTACATTATATCACCTTTTTTAATTTTCAAGACAAAAGGGTCAATAGTTTAAAATGCTTTCTATGCCGTGATTGTTGCTTATCCCAAAACAACAATAATTAGCCTATACGCTTTTATGAGTAGTTTTTATTCCACACTTTTAATTTTTTCCTGTCATTATCATTTTTATTTGTACCTTTGTGATAGATAAAAACATTAATTCAAATAAGACATGAAAAGATTTTGTCACATTGCAACAATGGCTGCTGCCATGGCCTTTTTAGGCTATTCATGCGGAGGCAACAATGCGAACACCTCGTTGACTCCTTCGGACCAAGTTCAATCGGACAGCACAACTGCCCCATCAGAAGACCCAATGACAGATGTCGTTGAGGAAGAGTCCTTTGACGACGGCGACCCCAACATAAAAGCCGCTTCAGTCGATAAGATGGACATGGTTGTTGACGGGATGGGCAACGTCCTCGGCCGCCTTGTGAAGACAAATGAAGACACATACACCGTATGTTCACAAGACACCTACGTTGTACCGCAAAAAGGCAACAGTGTCGTAACATACAGAGCAAGAGACGGACAAGGAGTGGTTTACACTCACCGCACCCATGTGAACGTACGCCAAGAGCCCGACACGCAAGCCTCTGTCATAGGCCAAATCACATACGTGAAAGACAAAGTGCCGGAGACTTATCCATGCTTGGGCAAGAGCAAAGGCTGGTACAAGATAAGCGTCAACGGCAAGGTAGGTTACGTGCGCCACGACCTGGCCGAATGGGACGGAATTGATACTTTTTGAAAAAAAAAGTGTAAAAAAACATTATAAACACAAAAGAAACGACTGCCGCAACGATGGTCGTTTCTTTTATAAGCAACACTTTCACCCATACCACCACAACTCTTCTTCCACCGCCATTGCCAGGATTGTAAGGCGCAATGACCCAATGGACGCTATCACTATATTTAGCCAAAGGAGCCGTATAGCCACCAAACACATCCAAGTGATGAAAAACGAATTGCTATATTTGCAGTACCGGGACTCTGTCAAGCAGTTCAAGGATGCTTTCAGAAAGTACATCCAATACTATCACAACGACAGATCAAACTGAGGCTAAAAGGAAAGAGTCCGGTGCAGCACCGAACTCTTTTTTTCAGGTGTCAGATTTATTGTTAAACAGCCCAACTTCTTTGGGTCACGTCACATCATACATTTTTTCAATAAAGCACTGGTTCAGTTCACGAAATTGAGTTTATTGTCCCTGACTTCGACAAAGACAGTTTTCTCCTTGTCAATCTTGTCGGAAAGGACATGTTTCGAGAGTTGGTTAAGCAACTCACGCTGCATCATACGTTTCACAGGACGAGCACCATATTGCGGATCGTAGCTTTGTTTGGCTATCATGGCCACAGCCTCGTCGCTTATCTCGATACTGATATCGTTTTGCTTCAACATTTTCTGTACTGCAGCGAACTGAAGTCTTACCACATCGGCTATTTGGCTTTCGGTCAGCGGACGGAACATCACTATGTCGTCAACACGGTTGAGGAATTCAGGGCGCATGAATTTCTTCAGTTGCTCCATCACCTCGTTACGAGTCTTATCGAAGACAGTTTCGGAGCGCACATCTGCATCGGTCGAGAGGTTCTGTTGTATGATGTTGGCACCTATGTTAGATGTCATGATGATGATGGTGTTCTTGAAGTCGGCCACACGGCCCTTGTTGTCGGTCAGGCGGCCATCGTCGAGTACTTGAAGGAGTATGTTGAACACGTCTGGGTGTGCTTTCTCAATCTCGTCAAGGAGTATCACCGAATAAGGCTTACGCCTTACTGCCTCGGTGAGTTGTCCGCTTTCCTCATAGCCAACATATCCTGGAGGTGCTCCTATCAGTCGCGACACGGTGTGACGCTCTTGGTATTCAGACATGTCGATGCGCACCAAGGCGTTTTCATTGTCGAACAGGAATTCTGCAAGGGCTTTGGCGAGTTCTGTCTTACCCACACCCGTTGTTCCCATGAAGATGAACGAGCCTATTGGTCGTTTGGCATCTTGCAGTCCGGCACGGCTACGACGTATTGCGTCGGCAACCACCTCAATAGCCTCGTCTTGTCCCACAACACGCTTGTGCAGTTGTTCTTCAAGGTGCAACAGCTTTTCGCGTTCGCTCTGCATCATCTTGGTGACAGGTATTCCTGTCCAACGCGACACTATCTCGGCCACGTCATCCGAGTCCACCTCTTCGTCAACGAGAGGATTGTCACCCTGCACTTCGTTGAGTTTGACCTTTGCTTCATTAATTGCATTTTCGGCCTCGCGTATCTTGCCATAGCGGAGTTCTGCGACCCTGCCATAGTCGCCGTCACGCTCGGCGACTTCGGCCTGATGCTTGTAAGACTCTATGTTGTTCTTTTCCTTCTGAATCTGTTCGACATACTGTCGTTCTGTCTCCCATTTAAGCCTTATGGCAGCACGCTTGTCGTTGAGTTCGGCAAGTTCCTTGCCTATCTCCTCAATCTTCTTGGTGTCGTTCTCGCGTTTTATTGCCTCTCGCTCAATCTCAAGTTGGCGCATTGCACGTTCAACATCCTCTAGTTCCTCAGGCACAGAGTCTATCTGCAGGCGCAGACGTGCAGCGGCCTCGTCGATAAGGTCTATAGCCTTGTCGGGAAGATAACGGTCAGAGATGTACCGCACCGAAAGTTGCACTGCCGAGATGATGGCTTCGTCAAGAATCCTTATGTGGTGATGGGTCTCGTAACGCTCTTTCAATCCTCTTAATATTGATATGGTTGACTGTATGTCGGGTTCGTCAACCATCACTATTTGGAAACGACGTTCAAGGGCCTTGTCTTTCTCGAAATACTGTTGGTATTCCTTGAGTGTGGTAGCACCGATGGCTTTAAGTTC
>JAZLGA010000004.1:0-3515 GCA_045616045.1 Bacteroidales bacterium
TTGGCAACCTCTTCCTTCATAGCGGCCCGCCCTCCACCGCACCAACTCACCGCACTTGTCGTACCAACACCAAATGGATGGCATACCATAAATATACCATGGCGGAACAAAACAATGACTATCACTGTAGAACCTGCCAATACAACAGAACCTCCCCGTAGATTGCCTCTTCCAAATCGCCCGCCACGAATTGGCCGCGCCCCTTCCCAATTCACCCGCATCTGTCATCAACTCTAGAACACCATCACAATCGATATCGTAACTTGTCACGCACGCCCTCCCAACCTCAGGATCATCATGCGGCAATCCGTATGTTTCAATGTATCTCGTGCAATCTGACGGTAATTCAGACACCTTCACGAACTTTCTCTCATGAATTCTATTCACCTTATACATACGCCTAACGTACAACAAGGCGTAAAGCACTAAGAAGAACAGGATGCCGATGACGACAGCCCGCCAGCACCTGTTGCCAACCTTGGTCAACTCACCCTTACTTGACATGTTCTTTCACTCTCATATCGTCTGCTAACGTTTTGAAACATACAATTCAATCCAGCAACCCCGTGTAGAGGATATCGACACACCCAATACCTTTGAGATCATCCTCAATCTTCATAATCTCGAAATCGGCATCCAACAAGTTGAACGGCTTCGGCGTCAGTACATATTCCACACCCTTAAAAGTGAAATAGTACTTGGCCAATCTTGCATACCATGTCGCCTTGCCCCGAACCGTTTCAGCATCATCTAGCCACTTTGCCATCAGCACCTGCAAATCCTCTGGCAAATCTTTATCCGCAAAGGAAAGCTCTTTGGGCAAAACGACCCTCCCTGAACGGCGAGTTGTTTCTTTGTGAAATATTTTTGCCAGCATTTCCTTTATCCTATTCATACCGCAGGCTTTCTATTGGTCTCATCTTTGAAGCCTTATATGCAGGATAGAAACCAAAAAACACACCTACACCCGATGCGAACGAAAAAGCCACAAGAACGCTCCTGATTTCAACTGCAACTGGCCAATGTTTAGCGCAGCCAATACTATAAGCCAAACCGACCCCCAAAAGCACCCCTATCGCGCCACCGACAACGGATAGCACCAGTGACTCAAGCAAAAATTGAATGAGAATATTCGTTGGCGTTGCTCCAATAGCCATCCTCAAGCCAATTTCTTTGATCCGTTCTGTCACCGACACCAGCATGATGTTCATAATGCCGACACCTCCGACAAAAAGCGAAATTGCCGCAATGATGGTTAACATCAGCGTGACAAGTCTTGTTACAGCCCCTGCTGTATTCATTATTTCTGTCGTATCCCTAAGTTCAAAATCATCGTCCATATCAGCTGGTAGTTTGTGTCGCTGCCTTAGAAGTGCCCTGATTTCCCGGATGGCCTCCCCTAAGTCATCCATACTGTGCAACGAAACATTAATCATACTCACAGAAAAGACTTTTGACCTGGCCAACACTCTACCAACCGTCGTAAACGGAGCCAAAACCGTATCATCCTGATCCTGGCCCCAGCCATTGGCACCTTTCGAATCCAAGACACCAACGATCCTAAATGGAATTTTATCTACTCGAATAGTTTCACCGACGCAACTTTCACCCTCTTCAAAAAGTTTATCTCTAGCAGTCTTTCCTATGACACAAACCCTTGCTCCATTTTCTACCTCTCTATCATCAAAAAAACGGCCTTCTGACAATGACCAATTTCGAATCTCGGGGTAATCTTCGCTCACGCCA
Source organism: Bacteroidales bacterium (assembly GCA_045616045.1). Taxonomy (GTDB): domain Bacteria; phylum Bacteroidota; class Bacteroidia; order Bacteroidales; family F082; genus Limimorpha. The sequence continues at coordinate 1,747 of JAZLGA010000004.1, forward strand.
CTCAACTTTAGGAACCAGTTTTTGTTCATCCTAACAAGTTGACACCCCACGTTAACCGTCGGCGACACGCCACCAATCAAATGCGGTAACTCGTTCTTTAAGGCAACACAATCAAACACTGTGAGACCATCACTACTGCCCATACCTGTATGTAACATACCTTTTCGATTACGGTCTGGTATAACCATGACTAAATTCTTGCCCATAGTCATAATCTCCTTCTCCATCATTCTCGAAGCACCAAGACCAATAGAATTAACGGCTATCACAGCCGCAATACCGACGACAATCCCGAGACTTGTCAGTATGCTCCGCGCCTTATTCCGCAATAAGGCGACCAAAACGATCCGACCAACGATTTCAATCTTCATGACGATAGGCGTTTTTCACTTCATCAATCTACCGCATTCACTCCTGTAGCCAATCCGCACTTGACAGCCTGATCTGGAGTAAAAACTGCCCCTTGTTTAAGCTGTTCATTCCAGAACGCCGAGTCCAAACCAGTTCTCTCACATAACACTTCAACAATCTGCATCTCCATATCGCGAACCTCTTTTGCAAATTCCTCTAACTGAAGATATGAATAAGCACCCGAATCTATTGGTTTGCCAACATGATGAAAAGCAAAACGACTGTTTTGACACGCTACTCTTTCCTCTCCACAAAGAAACAACACAACTGCTGCGGAATCTACCTTTCCAATGTTTATAGTTCTTAATTTACAAGGCAACTGACGAAGCAAATTCGCAATGGCGAAAGCAGCAATTACGCCACCTCCCGTTGAATTTATGCAAACATCAATGCGCTGCTCATGATTAGGCACCTTTTGCACAAATTCAACAAGAGAGTCAAACATGCGCAAATTTATTTCGCCAGTAGCGTAAAACACATTATTGCTTGTCTTCATGTTCTCATAAAGTTGGCAGGTGTCTTTCGACACCTGCCAACCAGAATGCGTCCTATGAATTACGGAGCGCTCCTAGCGGGAACGCCGACCCATTTATAGCAACCATAGCAATTAACGCATTCGTGTTCCTTGACGGAAACGACGCCATGCTTAGTCTCGAACGCTTCGAGTTTAGCACGCAGTGCCTTAGTGTCAACCTTCATTTTTTCACCTCCTTTCTTTTGTCGTTTTGACAAATGGTGCAATAGCCGATTTGTAATCATATCCCTCAAGCAATGGCCACACAGCAAGGACGACTTTTGCCATCTCCGCATCTTCGCCCGAAAATCCCTCCTTTGCCGTCAATGCCCGTATCTGAAACAGGCAGGCGCATTTAGCGATAACCAGTGTCATAAGGCAAAGCTTATCATCGCGCTTCGCGATATCACCCCTGTGGCGGTAATTGAAGCCCAAACACGTAGAACAGAAGCCCTCTAAGACGCACCCATTGCACCTCGAGTCGGGTTTTGATGCCTGAAGCATCTTCTCAAACTCTTGAAGCGGCAAGGAATTCTCACCTAAAACAATCGGAGTGAACATATGACACCCATATTTTCTTCCATCAACATCATAAGTAATCATATTCCTCGCTGCGCCACAACCTGCAACGGTTCCGGCACCATTTAGGATCCCATTCAAGCGATATGTGAACACATTCAAAATATCCGTCACTCGCCCTTCAAAGTAATCATCTATCAGTCGAAGCAGTTGATTCCCCAATTCTTCTGCATCTTGGCGCGTCCAATCTTCCCCGAGAGCCAATGAAACCTCCGGATGACGTCCATCATTGACAATGGCTGTCACCCCTCGATGCAAATCTCTT
>JAZLGA010000005.1:0-10583 GCA_045616045.1 Bacteroidales bacterium
CATTTCGCCGTGAATATCAAATAAAAAAAGAAAAATCTTTATCTTTCTGTGTCCATTTTATCGAAAAATAAATCATTTTTCATGGTTTTAAGAAAAAAAAGTTTATTTTTGCAAAAATTTGAAATAATAAATTTAATCTAAAACAAACAAAATGAGAAAATTATCATTAATTGTTGCGATGCTTTGTGTCTTCATGGTAGCCTGTACCAATAACTCAAGCAATGGTCAAAAAGAGGAACCCGCAATTCCAGAGCAAACTTGTGACCAACAAAAACCTTGTCCTTTTGCCGAAATAGAAACCCTTTTCGCAGACTGGGACAATATGACTGACGAGGCCAAGGCCGAGGCTGTTAAAGCCGCTAAAGCCAAGTTCGACGAGTTGGAAGCCAACTTCCCAAAACACGAATGCAAGAAATCTTGCTCCTCAAAATGTGTTGAGGGTTGCAGCAAAGACGGCAAATGTAACAAAGAAGAAGGCAAACCCTGCTGCAAAGCCGAAGGCGAAATGCCTTGCCATCCAAAGCATGAATGCAACAAAGAAAGTCATGAGTGCGACCAACACTGCACCCATCAAGAAGGTGAGAAGCCTTGCTGCAAGGATAAACCTGAGATAACCGAAGAGATGAAGGCCGAAATGGAAGCCAAGAAAGCCGAGATGAAAGCTAAAATAGCCGAAATGCAAGAAAACTGGGCCAACTTCGACAACCTCAGTGTTGACGACCAAAAGGCTGTCATCGATGCAAAACTCTGCATGATGAAACATCACGGCGGTCATCACGGCGGAAAACACTGCGACCACAAAACATGTGACAAGCATTGCGACAAACCCTGCGAAAAGCCAGCGGAGTAAACAATCGCTTGCTAATTAAAAAAGAGTCCTTTGGAACCCTAACCCCGAAAGTTGGACAAAAACTTTCGGGGTTATTTATGCCCAAAAAGAGGAATAAACACAATCGTGAGAATCGCCTGAAGTACATGAGGGTGTTGAAGTCTGGATGCAGCCTCGGCTGCCTTCACGACCACTATGGCATGGACGGTAGCCTGTTGTCATGCTTGTGGTGGAGACACCAAGTCGATGACCCATCGGCCATTGCCAAGAAGTGGAACTGTCTTCTTATGGTATAAGAAAAGTTGGAGGTGATAGCGGATTATGAGGAAAATCACCTTCCTTTGTCTGACATTATGCTTGAATGCAGTTTGAGTGTATCTGCAATAATGAGTTGGTGCAGACGGTACCTGCCAGGTAGGATGGAGGCTCTGCAAAAGCCCATAGGAAGGCCGAAGAAAAAGAATCCTGAGGAGCTGACGGAACAGGAACAGCTCCGCTATGAGAAAGAGTGCCTTAGGCTATAACAACGACAGAATCAAACCGAGGATTAAAGGAAAGAACCCTGTGCAGTACCGAACTCTCTTCTTAGGTGCCTGATTTGTGCTGGATGCCACATCGTCAACGGGACTCTTTTTTTTTGTTCCCATTAAACCAATTTGAATAATGTTGGTATTCGTTAAGCAAAATGTTTTATCTTTGCAGATTTGAAATAGGATAAAATATCAAAACGTTATGAAACTCAGTACATTAACTGCAATATCACCTGTCGATGGACGTTATCGCTCAAAGACCACCGAACTCGACGATTTCTTCTCCGAATTTGCCCTTATCCGCTATCGTGTCATGGTAGAGATAGAGTATTATATAGCATTGTGTGAACTGCCTCTTCCACAACTGAAAGACTTCAATGGTGACTATGACGACTTGCGTGCCATATATGAAGAGTTCCAAGCCGAAGATGCCCTTGAGATAAAAGAGATAGAGAAGGAGACTAACCATGACGTGAAGGCTGTGGAATATTTTCTGAAGCGCCGTTTCGACGAACTTGGCCTCACTGAGTTCAAGGAATTTCTGCATTTTGGTTTGACTTCACAGGACATCAACAACACGGCAGTGCCTCTCTCAATGATGGAATCGCACAAACTTGTGGTTAAGCCCGCGCTTGAGGAACTCGTTGAGAAGCTTGCCTCAATGGCCAATGAATGGAAAGACATACCCATGCTTGCCCGCACACATGGACAGCCTGCAAGCCCTACGCATCTGGGCAAGGAAATTTACGTCTTTGTTGAACGTCTCAACGACCAGATAAAAATGCTTGACAATGTGCCTTTCACCGCCAAATTCGGTGGAGCTACCGGCAATATGAATGCACATAAAGTGGCCTATCCAGACATTGACTGGCCTGCATTCGCAAAGAAGTTTGTGGAGAAGAGCCTGAAGCTGAAACGCCAACAAACCACAACGCAAATAGAACATTACGACTATATGGCTGCCTATTTCGATGCCCTTCGACGTGTTAACACCATACTAATAGACTTGTCGCGCGACATTTGGCTCTATGTCTCAATGGAATATTTCAAGCAGAAAATTAAGGCAGGTGAAGTTGGCTCGTCGGCAATGCCTCACAAGGTCAACCCCATCGATTTCGAGAATGCCGAAGGCAATCTTGGCATGGCGAATGCAATACTCACCTTCTTGAGTACCAAACTGCCCATAAGCCGTCTGCAACGCGACCTTACCGACTCTACAGTGACACGCAACATAGGCGTGCCAGTCGCTCATGCTCTCATCGCAATTAAGTCGCTAATGAAAGGCCTTGACAAACTTCTCCTCAACGAGGATAAGATACGCCTCGACATCCAGCAAAACTATGCTGTCGTTGCCGAAGCCATACAGACAGTGTTGCGCCGTGAGCAGGTGGAAGGCGCATACGAACTCCTTAAAGGCCTGACACGGACCAACAAGCATATCGACAAGGCTGCTATTGATGAGTTTATCAATGGCTTGCCAGTGAGCAATGAAATTAAAATGGAGTTGTTGGCCATAACACCTGAAAATTATACAGGATACGGTTATCAGTCATAGTCGCATTATGTTATCAGAGACCCGAAAGAAACCTTTCTCGCGAGTGTTGGCGTACATAAAACCCTACTGGCTTTATGTTGTCTTGAATGTGGTGTTTAACCTAGTCACCATATTCTTCTCTCTCTTCTCCTTTGCACTTGTGGTGCCTTTCCTGAACCTTTTGTTCCAGACTTCAGCCATCGAAGCAGTGCCAAAACCCGACTTTGCGTTCTCTTCCGACTATCTGCTGAAGTACATGAACTATTACATGAGCAATCTCATCTTGGAAAACAGTCATGGATATGCCTTGGCTTTCATCTGTGTGGTGTTGCTTGTCGCCTTCATGTTACGAAACCTTGGCAGGTTCTTGGCATGCTATGTGATGGCCAAAGTGCGTGTGGGCGCTGTGAAGGATGTTCGTCACGATGTCTTCAACAAGATACTCATATTGCCTCTTTCGTTCTATAGCAACCAACGCAAGGGCGACATCATGGCTCGCATCACCACCGATGTGCAGGAGGTGGAGGTCTCTATCCTTAACTGGCTCGAGATGCTCATCAAAGACCCGCTTACCATAATATTCTATTTTGCATTCATGATAAGCCTAAGTCCCAAGCTTACGCTTTTTGTGCTTGTCATACTCCCTATAGCGGGCCTGTTGATAGGAAAGGTTGGCAAGATGCTTAAAAAGGAGTCGAAAGACAGCCAGACACGCCTTGCCCAAATCATCTCAACAATCGAGGAAACCATCTCCGGCCTGCGTATAATCAAAGGCTTCAATGCCATCGATTACATAGCCCAACGCTTTGACAATCAGAACCAGCAATACACCAAGGTGCTCACTGGTGTTCATCGCAAACGCGACCTTAGTTCCCCAATGAGCGAGTTCCTTTCGGCAATAGTGGTCATTATTGTTCTGTGGTTTGGGGGGAACCTTATCCTGGGTGGCGGAAGCAACATCATGGCTGCTGATTTCGTGAGCTATATTGTGGTGTTCTCACAGATAATATCGCCTGCCAAGTCGTTCTCACAAGGCTATTATAACGTGCAAAAAGGCATGGCCTCGGCCGAACGAATCTTCGAGATCCTTGATGCCGACGAGGTGATTGTCGAGAAACAGAATGCCTTGCCAATCAGCTGTTTTAAAGACAAGATATGTTACAACAATGTGACATTCCGCTATGGTAAAGAAGATGTCCTTAAAAACGTCTGCCTTGAAATACCCAAAGGCAAGATAGTGGCTTTGGTGGGAGAGAGCGGTGGAGGTAAATCTACACTTGCTGACCTGTTGCCACGTTTTTATGATGTTTGTGAAGGCAGCATAGAACTCGACGGGCATGACATACGCGACTATCGCATTGACGACCTCCGCAGCCTGACTGGCATTGTTACTCAAGAAAACATACTCTTTAACGATACCATATCCAACAACATAGCCTTTGGCTCACGCAATGCCACTCGAGAGGACATCATCGAGGCTGCTAAAGTGGCCAACGCCCATGAATTCATAATGCAACTTGAGAATGGGTACGACACATGTATCGGCGACCGTGGCATGAACCTTTCAGGCGGACAACGCCAACGCCTTAGCATAGCACGTGCAGTGCTGAAAAACCCGCCCATCCTCATCCTTGACGAAGCAACGTCATCTCTCGATACAGAGAGCGAACGCCTAGTACAAGATGCTCTCGCAAAAGTGATGGACAACCGTACCTCCATAGTAATTGCACACAGGCTTTCAACCATACAATATGCCAACGAAATAATAGTCGTGCAGAAAGGCCAGATAGTGGAACGCGGCTGTCACGATGAACTCATTGCACTTGGAGGAGTGTACAAGAAACTTACCGACCTCCAGTCGATAGGCAGTTGAGAGCATTGTAGTGTTCATTTATTAATTGATAATACGATAATTGCGGTAGAATGTCTTCTTTTTGCCGCAATTTTTGGCATATATTCTCAAGGTGGGTTCTATAAATTTATTTCCAGTGATTTTGAGTCGGTTTTCGAGCAGATTGCAGCGCAGAAAGAGGGCGCATAGCGGGCTATGCAACAGATTGATAAACAGCAAGATGCCGAAAAGCGGCCAAAAGCGAGGAAAGAAAATTTTAAATTTGTCATATCATTTGTATTTTATTTCTTTGAATTTATAGAACCCACCTCAATATTTATTATCTTTGCAATTGCTTTGCACTTTGTATATTATGGTCTAAAGTGTTTTAATGTATTGAAAATCAATAATTTATTTCTATGAAACGCATATCATTCATATTTATCGCATTATTTGTGTTGAGTAGCAACGCCAATCTTCGTGCTGACGAAGGAATGTGGCAGCCTTACGCTTTGAATGGACAGAACCTTGCCGAGATGCAGGCTATGGGGTGCAAACTCACTGCCGAGCAAATCTTCAGTTTCAACCAACCCAGCATAAAAGATGCTATAGTTCAGTTTGGTGGCGGGTGTACCGGCGAACTCATCTCACCCGAAGGCCTGCTGTTGACCAACCATCACTGCGGATTGAGTTATGTCCAGGCTCATTCCTCGATAGAACACGATTACCTTACCGATGGCTTCTGGGCTAAAAGCAAGGACGAGGAACTGCCAAACGCAAAACTGTCGGTACTCTTCCTCAGCAGTGTCGAGGATGTGACCGACAAGATTCTTGAGGGGCTTGCCGCCAGTGCATCGGAGCAGGACCGTGAAGCTCTGGTTAATGCCAATATTGCCAAAATGGTCAAAGAGAGTAGCAAAGACAGTAATGTCACTATCGAGATTGTGCCTTTCTATTCGGGCAACCAATACATAAAGTTTGAATACGAAGAGTATAGAGACGTACGTTTGGTGTGCTGTCCACCATGGGGTATAGGAAAATATGGCGCCGACACCGACAACTGGACATGGCCTCGTCACAAGGGCGACTTCAACATTTTCCGCGTCTATGCCGCCCCCGATGGCAGCCCAGCCGAATACAGCAAAGACAACGTCCCGATCCGCTCGAAACATTTCTTGCCCATCAACCTTAATGGAGTTAAGCCTGGAGATTATGCCATGATCTTGGGTTATCCTGGAAGCACTGACCGCTATTCTACTTCATACACCGTGAAAAACGTCATCGAACAGGAAGGGCCAGCCATAATAGACTGCCGTACCACCAAACTCGAAAACTATCGCCGTCACATGGATGCCGACCCAAAGGTGTTCATTATGTATGCCTCAAAACAAGCCAGTGTGTCAAACTATTGGAAATACTACATCGGACAGGTTAAGCAACTTGACCGCAACCACGTATATGACAAACGCAAGGCTCAGGAAGGCAAGTTCAGGGAATGGGCCAATGCTACACCCGAAAGGAAAAAGGAATATGGCGACATTTTCTCGGGCATTGAGAAGAAATGGGAGACACTCGACGAGATAGAAAAATCGTTCACTTATCACCGCGAAGCAGGATGGAACGGAGGTGAGGCAGTGGCTTTCTCACGCCGCTTCATCTCGTTCAACAAGATGCTTGCCGAAAAGGCCGACAAGGAAAAGGTCGCAAAGGTAGCCGAAATGATGCAGCATACAGCTGACGCTTTTTTCAAGGACTATTGCATGCCGCTCGACAAGGACGTGACATCAGCTCTGTTGGCCTTGTTCTATAAGAACATCACACCCGACCTTATGCCATCGGAGATAAAGAAAATAGGCGATGCCAACAACGGCGACTTCTGCGCATACGTCGAAAAAATGTTCCAAAAGTCGGTCTTCACCGATCAACAGAGACTCAACAAGTGGCTGGCAAAACCAAAGAGCCTTGACAAAGACCCGATATTTGCCCTTTCAATGAACATCATCGAGTCATACAACATTTTGCTTGAACGCTATAACGAGGCTCTAAACCTCGGAAACAAAGGGGAACGCCTCTATATGAAAGGCCTTATGGAGATGCAGAAAGAACGTAACTTCTATCCTGATGCCAACTTCACGATGCGTTTGACATACGGTACCGTACAACCTTACAAAGCAGCCGATGCCGTTAGTTACAAGTATTATACCACCATGAACGGTGTTATGGAGAAATACAAACCAGGCAACTGGGAATTCGACATCCCTCAAGAAGTGCGTAACCTTGTGGCAAAGAAAGACTATGGCCGATATGCTGACGAAAATGGCGATTTGGTCGTCAATTTCATCACCACCAACGACATCACGGGTGGCAACTCGGGCAGCCCTGTCATCGATGGCAACGGAAACCTCATCGGACTGGCTTTCGACGGTAACTGGGAAGCTATGAGTTGTGACCTTAGCTTCGAAAACGAAGTGCAACGCACCATCTGCATGGACGCAAGATACCTCCTATGGTGCATCGAGAAAGTTGGCAAATGCCAAAACATAATTGATGAACTCGTTATAGTAAAATGACATTTTTTTTGGATAAAGACAGTCAACACCTTTGTCTTTACCTCTTTTGACAAAAAATATTTTCTGATGAAAAAATTATTTTTTAAAGCAGTTGTATTCCTAATGATGATAAAGGCTTTGATGATGTCTCAATTGATGTCTCAAGTCACCTTGGGGGAAGAACCTGACCTCTCGACAGACTACACAAACCAGGAAGCCCATTACGATGAATTCCAAAACATGTTGATTGAAAGTGCCGAGAACTCGGCAAGTGAACAATTCGACACACTGCTTATGTTTGTCGTTGCCGCTGTGCTAATTACTGTGCTAATTGTGTTGTTCACCGTAAAAACCGCTCATAAAAAAAATAAAAGATATTGGTAAGGTGAAGATATAATAATTAAAGAAAATACTGACTAGTCCTATTTTACTTTATGGCTTCATATCAAGTTTGTTGCCCATTGATATGATATTCAGTGTGGAGTGTTTGCCCTGCAACCGCTTGTCAGTTTGTCTATAACCACAACAGCCTCTTTGGGCTTGTTAGCCTTGTAATAGTTCTTCCACACACGCACCTGTTACCCGACCTCTGTATAAGCTTGGACTTGTGTCTTGCGAACAAGGCACAGATGTGGATGTCTGGTGTTGTAAATCTCCATAACTTGAACTTTGCGTCTTTGTGCATCTTTGAAGCTGCCAAGATGCTTGTGGCTTGGCCATTCGGTCTTCAGTATTCCGTTTGCTCTCTTGAAGATGGTGTTGATGCGACCTGAGCCATGCTGGGTTTTATCCCGTTGTCTTGCAATTTCTTGCAGCAGTATTGGCATTTCCTGTCGGAGTGATGTATGAGACTTGTTAGACCGTCTCCCGCATTGTGCATCGCCGTTCTGAGAGCTTAAAGAATTGTTATGGTCATAAGACATAGGTGTTCGGCTGTCAGTGTGGTTGCCGTGTGTTTTTGTGTCCATTACGTAAAATGATTGTCATAAAATGGAGCCGGTTTTATGATAATGCCTGCCGATTGCTGCTATGCAGCGAGCCAAAGGGCGCCTATAGCTGAAAGCAGACATCATAGATAATCAGTCTTGGTCAATCGTCTTGGCTATTTTCTCAATATTCAGGCTTCGCGCTGATGCGTCGATAATATCCTTATATATGCCGCCTTTTTTGTAAATCTCGTCTGGGTCGCCATACTCTTCCACGCGGCCGTCCTTGAGGGCGTAGATAATGTCGGCATCGATGATTTGTGATATGCTGTGCGAGATGATGATGACGGTACGGTCTTTTTTTATTGCATCGATGCTGTTCTTTATTTGTTCTGTCGAGATGGCGTCAAGGCTGGCAGTGGGTTCGTCGAGGAATATGATTGGAGGGTTTTTGAGGAACATGCGAGCTATGGCTATGCGTTGCTGCTGTCCACCCGAAAGTTGGTCGGCTTTGCTGTTGAACTGCATGGGGAGATTCATAATCTGGTCGTAGATGTATGCCTTTTTTGCTGCTTCAACCACCTCTTCGTGAGTGGCATTGGGTTTGCCGTATAGTATGTTTTCCTCTATAGAGCCGTCGAAGATATGGTTTTTCTGTAGCACAAGACCTATGTTCTCGCGTAGGAAGTGTGTGTCGTAGTCTTTCAACTCCACGCCGTCAAGTGTTATCTTGCCGCAGTCGGGCTCGTAGAACTTGTCCAAAAGGTTCACTATGGTACTCTTGCCTGCTCCCGACAGTCCAACAAATGCGGTTATCTTGCCTGGCTCTATCTTCATGTTGATGTTGTGAAGGGCTTTTGTGCCGTTGGGATAGGTGAAGTCAACATCTTTTATCTCGAACTCGCCTTTTATCTTGTCGCAGACGTAATTTCCAGTTGACTCTATGTCTCTGTCTGACTTTATTATGCCAAAGAAGCCTTCCGCATAGATGAGGGCGTCGTTCATGTCGTCGAATATGCGTTGCAGTTGCGTGATGGGTGCCACTACATTGCTGAAAAGCATCACATGGTACATTATCTTTCCTATGGTCATGCCGGGATAGTCGATGAGGACAAGGTATGCGGTTAGTATTATCACAAGCACAGTGCCTATTTGTCTCACAAAACTCTTGATGCCGTTATAGTAGAACGCCACACGGCGTGTCTTGACTTGGTTCTCTGTAACTTGGTTTTGTATGTCAAGTTGTTTCTGCCCTTCAATCTGTTCGCGGTTGAAACTTTTAATTACATTTATCGAGTCGATTATGTTCTTGATGCCTTGGCTCTTGGTCTCCAGGTGCGAACGCATCTCGCGTCTCCATCCTTTAAGTCTTTTGGCTTGCCTGTATGTTATCCAAAAATACACAGGTACAATTGACAGAGCCACCAAACCGACATAAACATTGGCAGCAAACATCAGAATCAGGGCCAGAAGAGCACTGGTAAACAAGGGGAGGAGGTCGATGAAAAAGTTCTGCACCGTGCGCGACAGGCTGCTCACACCTTGGTCGATGCGCGATTGTAATTTGCCAGTGGCATTGTCTGCCTCAGAGAAATAGGCCATACGGAAAGTGAGCACCTTCTCTATGACACTTTGAGCCAAGTCTTTGGAAACAAAAATGCGCATACGCTCACCATAGTAACTTTGGGCAAATGTGATTATGACCGAAAGTATTTCCTTGCCCAAGAGAACCGTGCTTATGATGGTAAGTATGCGAATGGCTTGTTGGCCCCAATTCACACCCTTTGTGACCAAGCCGTTAATCTCATCGACGGTCCAATCGAGTACAATGGCGTTGACTTGGGCCATTAGCGAACCTATGAGGGTCAGTATAAGGGTTAGAAAAACCAGCCATTTGTATGGCTTGACGTATGGCTTGATGTTTTTGAAAAGTTGAAAGATGTTCATATAAATACTTTTGCATTATTGTTGCAAAGATAATTTTTTTTGTTCAAAACTATTGGAATTCGAAATTTTGAAAATTTGAAATCTATTCATATTTTTGCAGCATATTAACAATGATGAATAAAATGAAGGTTGAACGCAGTACAATGAATTGGTGGCTCTTTGTAGTCAGTGGCGTGATAGCAATTGTTTATGGTGCCTTTTCCATGGCCGTACCAGCCGAAACGCTGGGTGTCCTTATGAAATGGTCGGGTGTGGTGATTGCCGTAATAGGCCTGTCGGCTCTGGCGGTTTCAATATGGCGCAACCGCAATATGTATCCTTATGCCGCATTGCTGTTTTATTCGATTGTGATGATGGTATTGGGCATTTTGGTAATCATATTCTGGAAGTCGGCCGTCAAGTTGCTTGTAATAGCCTTGGGTGTGGGCTTTCTTTAG
>JAZLGA010000006.1:0-22990 GCA_045616045.1 Bacteroidales bacterium
AATCCAATTTGTTTTTTTTGGATCCTTTCGGATTTATTCGGTTAGAGACACATTTGAAACTCGAATATTCTATCTAACCAAATTGACCCAAATCAATCCAATTTGTTCTTTTGGATTCATTCGGGTTCTTTCGGTTAGAGATAAAAAAGAAAAACTATGAACAAAGACAGTAAAATATATGTAGCAGGGCACCGCGGAATGGTAGGCTCTGCCATCGTCCGTGAACTGCAAAGACAAGGCTACACGAACATCATTACACGAACACACAAGGAACTTGACCTCTGTCGCCAGGATGCCGTTGAGGCGTTTTTTGCCGCCGAGAAACCCGAATATGTTTTTCTGGCCGCAGCCAAGGTGGGTGGCATTGTCGCCAACCAATCGGCATTGGCTGATTTCATGTACGACAACATGATTCTTGAAATGAACGTCATTCATGCCGCATGGCAGAACGGTTGCAAGAAACTTGAGTTTTTGGGTTCCAGTTGCATCTATCCCCGAATGGCTCCGCAGCCAATGAAGGAATCGTGCCTGCTGACCTCCGAACTCGAAAAGACCAACGAGGCTTACGCTCTGGCGAAGATTAGCGGACTGAAATACTGCGAGTTCCTGAACCGTCAGTACGGCACTGATTACATTTCGGTTATGCCGACGAACCTCTATGGCCCTAACGACAACTACCATCCGGAGCACAGCCACGTGTTGCCAGCACTCATCCGCCGTTTTCACGAAGCCAAGATCAATGGCCTCAGGGAAGTGACTTGCTGGGGCGACGGCAGCCCCTTGCGCGAGTTCCTCTATGTCGACGACTTGGCCAACCTCTGCGTCTTCCTGATGAACAACTACAGCGGCAACGAGACCGTGAATGCAGGAACAGGCAAAGAACTGACCATTAAGGCCTTGACCGAACTGGTAGCCAAAGTCATTGGCTATGAAGGCGAAATTAAATGGGATTCCACACGCCCTAACGGTACGCCGAGAAAACTTCTCGATGTCAGCAAGGCTGCAAGCCTTGGCTGGACCTATAAGACCGAACTCGAAGATGGGATACGCCTTGCATATAACGATTTCCTCAACAACCCGATGAGGGCCGAGAGATAAAAATACAACGGCTTATGAACGGAAACAATTTTTGCATCATAATGGCCGGCGGTATCGGTAGCCGCTTTTGGCCACTCAGTAAAGACAATTACCCAAAACAGTTCCTCGATGTGCTTGGCACAGGAAAGAGCTTTATCCGTAGTACTTACGAACGCTTTAGCCCTGTCGTGCCTGATGGGAATTTTCTTGTCGTAACCAATGCGGCATATAAGGAACTCGTGCTTCAGCATTTGCCGGAACTGAACCCCGACCAGGTGCTTTGCGAACCAGCAAGGCGCAACACCGCTCCATGCATCGCATACGCAACATGGCGTATAAAGGCAAAACACAGCAATGCCAATATTGTCATCACACCTGCCGACCATCTTGTCACTAACGAACGCGAATTTCAGCGCATCGTTACCCAAGGCCTTGATTTCCTCGTCACAAATAGGAAAGCCTTGCTAACAATAGGAATAAAACCAACACGACCCGAAACGGGTTACGGCTACATTGAAGTGGCCAAGCAAAATCCTCTGCCTAATGTGGCCAAGGTGACAATGTTCAAGGAAAAGCCCGACCACGATACAGCCAAACATTTTGTTAGCGAAGGCAATTATCTGTGGAACTCGGGCATATTCATCTGGACTTTAGAAGGCATCATGAATGCTTTTCGCAGTTTCTTGCCAGACATGGCCAAACTGTTTGACGAAGGCGATGACGTCTTTGCCACCGAAAAAGAACAGGAATTCATAAACCGCCGTTTCCTTGACTGCCAAAACATTAGTATTGACTATGGCGTTATGGAAAAGTCTGCCGATGCCTATACAATGCCAGCTGATTTCGGCTGGAGTGACATTGGGACATGGGGCTCGTTATTCACACATGCAACGAAAGATGCCAACAACAATGCCTTGCGTGGCAAGTTGGTTTCTGTTGACAACCATAATAGCGTAATCAATATTGAGGAAGGTGTTGAGGCTGTCGTTCAGGGTCTTGACAATTGCCTTGTGGCCTACCGCAACAACTCGCTTCTGGTGTGCCGCCTTAACGATGAGCAGCAAATCAAGGTTTGGGTGGAAAATCTTAAACAGTTGTAAGTTAACGACAGAACGCCGGTGGCTCCCTGCCATAAATTCTGCAATCTTGAAACCTGACTATTTCCCATATAAGAATTATTGGCGATATAGTGGCCCTCCTCATAAAGAGACTCGTATCGACAAGGTTTTGGCAAAAGACCTTCTCGAACAGGGTAATTTTCTTGTAAGGAACACTTATGATTTCGATTGTCAGGACAATACGTGTTTCTGGTATGTGATAAAAGATGATTTTGGAGGCCTTGATGAGTTGACATCCAATACAAGACGCAAAATAAGGAAAGCGTTGGATTGCATTGAATACAAAAGGGTTGACAACGAATTTGTCTTAAAAAACGGATATGCCGTATATGACGAGGCAATAAAAACCTATCCAGCCGATGGCTCAGCACTTGCGGAGAAAGATTTTGCGAGAACTATTTATGCGCATCCTTCCGAATGCTGGGGCTGCTTTGACAAAACAACCAATTCTCTGGTTGGATTTAGCATAAATCACCGTTGGAACGATGCTTGCTGTTACGAATTGATGGCAATGTTGCCAGAATATCGGCACAATTCCTCATACGCTTACTATGGCCTTGTTCAATCGATGAACGAATATTATCTGGGCAACTGTCTTCTTCGCTATGTTAGCGATGGCTCGCGAAGCATCACCGAACATTCTGGTGTGCATGATTGGCTGATTTCGAACTTCGCATTCCGAAAGGCTTATTGCCATTTTGACATATACTACAAGACATGGCTAGGCGTTGCCGTTAAAGTGTTGTATCCATTCAGAAAGGTAATGACAATGCCGCGGGTAAGAGCTTTGCTAAATATGGAGGCTATGCGTCGTGGAGAAAAATAATCATGAGTTCTCGTTCGCCCTAAAATGGTGTTTCGACAGACTCTTTTCCCTCGTTGGACTTGTGGCTGCATCACCATTGTTGCTTGTTGTTGCCATCGCTGTACGCATAAGTTCCAAAGGCCCTGCTTTTTTTCTACAGACTCGTGTCGGACAAAATGGCCGTCTGTTTAAAATTATCAAGTTCCGTACAATGTATGACGATGCCGAAGGAGGTACCGTTACTGCTTCAGGCGATGCCCGCATAACACCTTTGGGAGCCTGGCTGCGCCATACAAAACTCGACAGCTTGCCCGAACTTTTCAATGTGTTTGTAGGACAAATGAGTTTTGTGGGCCCTCGCCCTGATGTGCCTGGTTATGCCGACATGCTTGAGGATGATGACAGGCGCATCCTGAATCTTCGCCCAGGTATGACAGGGCCTGCCAGCCTGAAATATTACAATGAAGAAGATTTGTTGGCCGGACAATCTGACCCTCAGTGCTATAACGACCAAGTGATATTTCCAGATAAGGTTAGAATCAACAAGTATTATTTGGATAACTATAGTTTTATGAACGACATGGCCATAATTGCAAAAACCATGATATACCCTTTTGTGAAAATAAAGTAAGTATTTTAAAATTCCGGTTGTTAGCATTTCAATCGAAAATTATTATTTTTGCATTGTTTAACTGTAAAATATTGGATCATGAGAGTTAAATTATTGGTTGTTTTTGCAATTATGTTGGGCTTGGTATCATGCAATAAAAAAGAGGAGACCTATGAGGTTACCAATGTTATCAAGTCTGATGCTGTTATACTTACCGAATCGCATATTGCGCCATTGCGCAATGGTGACACAATACGTTTGAGCATAGAGCAAATGATTGCTGAATCCAAGTATGGGATTGACACCAGAGATGGCGTGATCGACACGTCTTGGTTTGCTAAGGTGTTTATAGACAGTACTTTGATAGCCCAGAGCGATGAAATCCCATGGAAAGGTCTCTATGTTGTCGATTTTGAAGCCGGAACACACGAGCTGTTCTCGGTTGGACGAATAAACATGAAGGAGTTCAGCCTGCATGACATAACACTTGTGGTAACAGAGTGATAAATGTGTATCAACAAGATTTTGTCCTTAAAAAGATGGTTTTTTGAAAAATTGAAAACCACAATTATGTATGACACAAGCCGAAAATGAGAAAATAATATTAGGCATTGACCCTGGAACAATAGTTATGGGTTATGGTGTGATACGCCAAAGCGGCAAACAAGCCGAGATGCTGCGAATGGGAGTGCTAAAATTAGGAAGTATTGACAGCCAAGCACTCAAGTTGAAAAAAATATTTGAGCGTGTTCTGGAGATAATTGAGACTTACAAACCAGACGAACTTGCTATTGAAGCTCCTTTTTTTGGGAAAAATGTCCAATCAATGCTAAAATTGGGGAGAGCCCAGGGTGTGGCTATGGCTGCTGCATTGTATAGGGAGATACCCATCTTTGAGTATTCGCCGCGTACCATTAAGCAAACCATTACCGGCAACGGAAACGCATCGAAGGAACAAGTCATGAAAATGCTTCAAGCCATGCTCCATTTTGACGAAATCCCCGACTTTTTGGATGCTTCCGATGCTTTGGCAGCAGCTGTGTGCCATTATATTGACAGAGGAAAGGATGTGAACTATACCAAGAAAAACAAGCAAAAATCGCACAAGTCAGATTGGAACACTTTCATAGCACAAAACCCTGGTAGGGTGGCAAAATAATAATTTGTACCTTTGGTAATTGCCATACAACAATGCCAATAGTTAAAATTAATAGTATAAAACAACCATTATTTCCATTGATTATTGATTGTGAACAAATGAATGTCAACTTGATTTTCTAATAAGCTTAAAATCTTGAAACCTGAAATTTGAAACTAAAAATATGAATTCTTTAACGGTATTATTGACACTGACAGCAATATTGGTTCTTCCAGATGTTTACCTTCTTTTGGAATTTCTTAGACACAGCAATGTCGTTGTCAAGATTCTTCTAATTCTCCCAACCATTCTTTTCGTAGCAGTGCTTTTTCTTATGCCACGACATAGGGTGCCTCTCTTGATGGATGTGGCCACTTTCCTGCTCCTTTGCATAGTCTTGCCGAAACTTTTGTTTGTGATAATTTCTGTTATAGGCAAGGGAGCTGGCTATCTGTGGTACAAATTGATTCCGTATTTCAACACTTTCGGCTTATGCGTGTCGGTAATTGTTTCGATAGCTATGCTTTTCGGACTTGTTGCCGGTTGGCGTTTTCTTCGCGTCAAAAATGTTGAATTGGCTTTCGACAATTTGCCTGAAGCATTTGATGGCTATACCATAGTCCAAATGTCGGACATGCATCTTGGCACTTACGGTGATAACATCAAGTTCTTGAAAAAGGTTGTTGACAGGGCTAACGACATCTCGCCCGACCTCGTGGTTTTCACCGGCGACATAGTTAACTTTTCAAGCGACGAGATAGCTCCTTTTGCCGAGCCTCTTGGGCAACTTATGGCCACCGATGGGGTGCTTGCTGTCTTGGGCAATCATGACTATGGACTCTATCGTGACGATTACGACGACAACCCCCATAAAGAGGGCTTGAAAGTAGCCGAAGCCGAAATGGCATTGGGTTGGAGAGTCCTTATGAACGAACATGTTTATGTTTGCCGCGATAACGATAGCATTGCAATACTGGGTGTTGAAAACACAGGCAAACCTCCTTTCCCGAAAATAGGTAACTTGAAATTGGCTTCCCAAGGAATAGATGCTTCTTCGTTCAAGATATTGCTGAGTCACGACCCCTCTCATTGGAAGATGGAAGTGCTGCCTGAAACCGACATCCCGCTTATGTTGTCCGGTCATACTCATGCAGCTCAATTCAAGATTGGCTCCTGGTCGCCGTCAAGTTGGATTTATGATGAATGGAGCGGACTTTATGAAGAAGACGGTCAAAAATTGTTTGTTTCCGAAGGCATAGGTGGTACAATCCCTTTCAGATTTGGAACAAAACCTCAAATAGTTAAAATAACATTGCACAAAAAATAGTCAACAAAACAAATAATTCTTACTTTTGTCAAGAATAAAGATTAGCTATAATGAACAATTTGTCAATACTTTTGTTTTTAGGCACTTCCGAAATAATTATTTTGGTGCTTTTGGTCGTACTTCTTTTCGGAGCAAAGAAAATCCCTGAACTTATGAAATCGTTGGGCAAAGGCGTCAGCAGTTTCAAGAAAGGCATGAGGGAAGGTGACGAAGACAACATTGACCAAAACATAAAATAGGATGCCAGCGACTGAAAACATGTCGTTTTGGGAACACCTTGATGTTTTAAGAAAACTGTTTTTCAGGTGCGCTATTGTATGGCTTGTCGCAACAATAGTGGCATTTTGCTTCAAACAGTGGCTCTTTGACATTGTTTTTGCACCATCGTCAAGCGATTTCGCACTTTACCGGCTTATGCGTTGGCTGTCTGAAAAAACGGGCATTTTAAGTCTTAACCCGCCTGATTTTAAGGTTAGTTTCATCAACACTGAACTTGCAGCGCAGTTCATCGTCCATGTTAAAATTGCCGCCTTGACTGGTCTGATAGTGGTTACGCCTCTTGTAATAGTTGAACTATACAGATTCGTTGAACCTGCTCTTTATGAGAGCGAAAGACGCTATTCTGTCAGGACGACATTGTTCGGCAGTCTTCTTTTCGTGTGTGGCGTATTGCTAAACTATTTTGTAATATTCCCTTTTTCATTCAGGTTTTTAAGTGCATATCAGGTTAATGCAGCGGTGGTCAACCAAATCTCAATCTCGTCATACATCTCGACTTTTTTGTTGCTCAGTTTGCTAATGGGTGTCTTGTTCGAGATCCCCATTTTGGGTTTTTTCTTGTCGAAAATGGGTCTGTTGACTGCACGTATGCTGAAACACTATCGGCGTCACGCCTTGGTGACAATATGCCTAATAGCGGCCATTATTACACCTACAGGAGATGCCATAACATTGATGTTGGTGACATTGCCCGTGTATCTTTTGTATGAACTTTCCATTTTAATAGTTAAGAAAAATAAATCTAACTCTCAGTAATATAATATGTTGCGTAAAATTCGTATAGCACTTTCTTTAGTCAGTGTCATTCTGACAACCCTGCTGTTTCTTGGAGTGGCATTGAATCCTTTTATGGCAAAAATTCAATTTTTACCTGCCGTCATGGCCGCAGATTTTTTGGTTTTGGCCATATTGTTTGTTGTCACCTTGGTTTTTGGCCGTGTTTATTGCAGTGTGGTGTGCCCTTTGGGCATCATGCAGGATTTCTTTTCATGGATAGCAGGTAAATTCCAGAAAAATCGTTTTTCTTATTCAAAAGAAAACCGTTGGCTGCGCTATGGCATATTTGTCTGCTTTAATGTGGCAATGCTTCTGGGCTTTGCTCCCGTAACAACTTTGCTCGCTCCTTACAGTGCCTATGGACGTGTGGTTAACAGCCTCTTCAAGCCTCTTTATGACATGCTAAACAATGCATTGGCTAGTTATGAGGCAACCAATTATCCTGACAGTTATCATTTCTCCCAAGTTGAGATATGGACGAGGAGCGTGACAACATTTGTTGTTGCTATTATGACTCTTGTTATTATTGCTTTCTTGGCATGGTGGAGAGGTAGGCTTTATTGCAACACAGTGTGTCCTGTGGGTGCTTTTTTGAGTTTCTTCTCCCGATTCTCACTCTTCCGTGTAAAGTTCGATCAAGACAAGTGCAAGAAATGTGGCATGTGCGAGAAGAATTGTAAGGCTCAAGCCATTGATTTTAAAAATGGAATGGTCGATTATTCCCGATGTGTTGTGTGCGGAAACTGCTTGGACAAGTGTAAGTTTGATGCATTGCATTATGGGCTTGGATATAAATCGGCTAAGGATAAAATGGCAGTTGACGAAAGTCGACGCGCTTTTCTCGTAGGATCTGCATTGGCAGGCACTTCGGTTGCTGTGGCCCAAGCCAAGATAAAAGTCGATGGCGCTTTTGCGGCCATTGAGGATAAGGTGGCCCCGCAACGACAAACACCAGTAACACCTCCCGGTTCCTTGTCGTTGATTAACCTGCAACGTCATTGTACAGCATGCCAATTGTGTGTGTCTGTATGCCCTAATGATGTCTTACGCCCCTCAACGTCAATGGAAAATTTTATGCAACCTGTAATGTCATTTGAACGAGGTTATTGCAGGCCGGAGTGTTCCAAATGTAGCCAAGTGTGTCCTTCAGGAGCGATAAAAGCCATAACAGCCGGCGAGAAATCAGCTATACATGTGGGACATGCTGTGTGGGTAAAAGAAAACTGTGTTGTGCTAACTGACGGGGTGTCGTGTGGCAATTGTGCACGCCACTGTCCAACCGGGGCAATTCAAATGGTAGAATATCAAACTGAAAATGGTGTCGTTGTGGTCCCTGCTGTTGACGAAATAAAATGTATTGGGTGTGGTGCTTGCGAAAACCTGTGCCCAGCACGCCCCTACAGCGCTATTTATGTTGAAGGGAATGTGATGCACAGGGCTGAATAGGTAGTGCCTGCTGATTGATAATGTCGCTTTACAAAAAACAGTTGAAAAAATGAAAAGAAGAGAATTTATGAGGCGTTTGGGCGTCACCCTTGCTGGCACATCGGTAGTTTTGTCAGCCTGTAATGACAATGAAGATAATGTTTTGAAAAGTCTTCGTTCCGACAATCTTGACGGTGGCGGCTCGATGACCATGCGCAATAATCCCAATACAGGTGACAAGGTCTCGCTTTTGGGTTATGGTATGATGCGACTGCCGGTTGTCGACGGCGGTACTATGCGTGAAAATCCTGATTCGCCCATCGATCAAGACCTTGTCAACAAAGAAGTTGACTATGCTCTTGAACATGGTGTCAACTATTTTGACACATCCCCCGCATATTGTAGGGGCCTTTCTGAGCATAGCACTGGAATAGCATTGTCAAGACATCCTCGCAACAGTTATTTTATAGCTACAAAACTTTCAAATTTCAGCCCCTCCACATGGAGCCGTAATGACTCCCAAGCGATGTTCAACAAATCGCTGAAGGAATTGCAGACCGATTATGTTGACTATCTCCTGCTTCATGGAGTAGGTATGACGAGCGAAGGATACACGGCACAGGAGGCATTCGATGGCCGTTATATAAACAATGGTATGTTGGACTGGCTCGTAGAACAGAAATACAAGGGCCGTATTCGCAATCTCGGTTTTTCATACCATGGTGACATTAAGATTTTTGATAAGCTTTTGCAATGGCACGATGAAGGCAGATACCATTGGGATTTTGTCCAGATTGAATTGAATTATTTGGACTGGAACTATGCGGCACAAATAAACCCTCGCAATACCAATGCGTCTTTCTTATATGATGAATTGAGCCGTCGTGGCATCCCTGTTGTCATAATGGAGCCTCTTTTGGGTGGAAGATTGGCAACACAGCCTGACTATATCACAAAGCAGCTGAAGCACTTTGAGCCAGAAACGCCTGTTGCAAGGTGGGCTTTTAGGTTTGCAGGTACACCTGAAGGTGTCTTGACGGTGCTTAGTGGAATGACATATCTGGATGACCTAAAACAAAACGTGGAGACTTTTTCTCCGTTGCGTCCTGTTGACGCCGACGAAAACGAATTGCTAATGAAAATAGCAGAAGAGATTGTTGAGCTGAAGTATGTGCCATGTACGGCCTGCAATTATTGTATGCCTTGCCCTTATGGAATCAATATTCCAGGTGTTTTCTCACATTACAACAAGTGCTTGAACGAAGACAAGATGCCTGCCGGAAACCACATCTCAGAAGAATACCGTAAAGCAAGACAGGCTTTCTTGGTCGGTTACGACCGAAGTGTGCCCAAACTAAGGCAGGCAAGCCATTGCATTGCATGTGGACAGTGTGTGGAACATTGTCCGCAACGTGTTGATATCCCTAACGAGATGTACAGAATAGATGTCTTTGTTGAACACCTGAAACGTATGTGATAAAAAACGCCCCACTATCTTGTGGGGCGTTTTTATTATTTCGTTTATTTCTTTTTTGAACGTATTGGAACGCGTTTTTTTGGTGCGTTGGCAGGGTCTTCCATTATTTCAATGCATTTCTTCAAGTCAAGGGTTGACGGCTCAGTCCCCTTTGGGATCTTGAAGTTTTTCTTTTTGAATGAGATATATGGTCCAAAACGGCCGTTAAGCACTTTCAGTTCTTCACCTTCATGCTCGAATGTGGAGATAGTGTTATTTGCTTCAGACTGTTTCTTGGCGTTAATCACTTCTATTGCACGCTCTATGCCTATGGTGGCAGGATTGTCAAGTTTTGTCAGCCCGTAGAATGCCGAGTCATATTTTACGTATGGCCCGAAGCGACCTATTGCCACTGTAATGTCTTTGCCCTCAAATTGGCCGAGCAAACGTGGGTATTCGAACAACTTGAGAGCTTCCTCAAGCGTTATGGTCTCAATGGATTGTTTTGTGTTTAGGCCTGCAAAACGGGGCTTTTCTTCCGATTCGGTGTCTCCTATTTGAACCACAGGACCGAAACGACCTACTTTCACAAACACATTTTTGCCCGATTCCGGGTCAATGCCAAGAAGTCTTTCTCCGCTGAATTTACCCGAGTTATCGTTAGTGTTTACAATGCTCTTGTGGAAATCGTTATAGAAGTCTTTTATCATGCTGTTCCATTGGCATTTGCCATCGGCAATCTTGTCGAATTCTTTTTCCACATTGGCAGTGAAGTTGTAGTCGATGATGTTTTCAAAATATTGCATGAGGAACTTGTTGACGAGTGCCCCTACATCGGTAGGCAGAAGTTTGCCTTTGTCGGCACCAACTGTTTCCTTGGCTTTCTTCTCTGTTATTTTTTTGTTCTTTAAGGTGATGATTTTGTACTCTTGTGACTTGCCTTGCACATCGCCTCTTTCTGCATATCCGCGTTTCTGGATTGTTGATATGGTAGGTGCGTAAGTCGATGGACGGCCTATTCCGAGTTCTTCGAGTTTCTTTACCAGACTGGCTTCTGTGTATCGAAGTGGATAGCGACTGTAACGTTCTGTCGCCTCCATCTTGTCGAGGCTAAGTACTTGGCCATTGTTTACTGGTGGAAGTTTTTGTGTGTCGTCGTTTGTGGTCTCATCATCAGAACTTTCGGTATATACTTTCAGGAAACCGTCGAAAACAACAACCTCACCGCTTGCGACAAGGTGTCTGTCTTTTTGCGATGAAATGGAAATGTTTATGTTGGTTTTTTCCAGTTTCACATCTGTCATTTGAGATGCTATTGTACGTTTCCAGATGAGCTCATACAGCCTTATTTCGTCGTTGGTGCCTTTTATGGTGGATTGGTTTAGATATGTAGGACGAATGGCCTCGTGGGCTTCTTGGGCTCCTTTGGTCTTTGTGGAGTATTGCCGTGTCTTGGCGTATTCTTTGCCGTATGTCTTCACTATTTCCTCTTTTGCCATTCCAAGGGCTAGTTTCGATAGGTTTACGGAGTCGGTACGCATGTATGTTATCTTACCTGATTCATACAGTTGTTGTGCGATACGCATAGTGTTGCTAACAGAGAAACCCAATTTGCGAGCAGCTTCCTGTTGCAATGTTGAAGTGGTGAATGGTGGTGCTGGTGTGCGAGTGGCATCTTTCTTCTCGATTGAATCCACGGCAAACGAAGCGTCAACACATGACTCTACAAACTCATGTGCTTCTTTCTCATCGGCAAAACGGGTTGGTAATTCGGCTGATATGTTATATTTTTTACCTTCTTTTTCAAATGTCAGCAATGCTGTGATGCGATATGCCGCTGTTTGTTTGAAGTTCTTTATTTCATCTTCGCGTTCCACTATGAGACGTACTGCTACCGATTGAACTCGACCTGCCGATAGTGATGGCTTGACCTTTCGCCAAAGTAGAGGCGAGAGCTCGTATCCTACAAGGCGGTCAAGAACTCGACGAGCCTGTTGTGCCGACACAAGACCCATATCAATATTGCGTGGGTTTTTAATGGCGGTAAGTATGGCTGTTTCGGTTATCTCGTGAAATACTATTCTTTTTGTGTCCTTGCCTTTAAGGTTAAGTACCTCATACAAGTCCCATGATATTGACTCTCCTTCACGGTCTTCATCGGAAGCCAGCCAGATGGTTTCCGCCTCTTTCGACAATTTGCGAAGCTTGGCCACCAGTTCTTTCTTATCTGCAGTAATCTCATACTCTGGCGTAAACTCATTTTCAACATCTACACTGAGGCGGTTCTTGTTCAAATCACGGATGTGCCCGAAACTCGATTCCACTTCAAAATCCTTTCCTAAGAAACCCTCTATCGTTTTGGCTTTTGCCGGAGACTCAACTATTACTAGATTTTTCATACATTAATAAGGTGTTATTTCAGGCCGCAAAATTAGTGCAAATATGATGTAAAAGCATATTTTTTGCTTATTTTTTTATAAATCGTTGTTAATAAATGTATTATAATCCCCTTTCTCTCACCTAAGTGCATTTGTTTTTGGCCTGACCTGTATTCTTGTTTCATTATGGGTGTTTTGTAACCCATATTATTTTAGCAATACCTTATTACTAAAAAATAATTACTTTTGCAGCCAGATTTTTCTAATAATGAATACCCTTTCAGTTGTCATCATTACACTTAACGAAGAGCAGCATATTGCTCGCTGTCTTGACTCAGTTGTGCCTATAGCCGATGAAATAATTGTTGTGGACTCTTTCTCGACCGATGCCACCGAGGAGATTTGTAGCCGCTACGACAAGCTCACTTTCGTTAAACACGCCTGGGAGGGATATGCCGCACAGAAAAACTATGCAAACTCTTTGGCCACCTTCGGCTTGATATTGTCAATAGACGCTGATGAGGCTCTTTCGCCAGAACTTGTACTGTCTATAAATAAAGTGAAACAAACAGATAAAGGCGGATATGTCTATTCAATGAATCGTTTGATGAATTATTGTGGCCGATGGATACGTCATTGTGGATGGTATCCTGATACCAAAATAAGACTGTTCCGTAAAAATGATGCATACTGGTCTGGCCTCAAGGTGCATGAAACTTTAACAACGGTGCTAGGTGTTAAGATTAAACATCTTGATGGAGACATGTATCATTATTCATTCAATACAACAGAAGAACATAAAGCCCAAATAATCAAGTTCGCACATCTTTCGGCTGAGGAGATGAATAATAGCAAAAAGAAAACTTCGCTATTGACGCCATATCTTCATGCTTGTTGGCGCTTTATACGCGATTTTGTCTTTAAATTGGGATTTCTTGATGGTAAAACTGGTTATGAAATATGTAAAATAAATAGTTATGGGGTTTGGTGCAAATATAAAATAAACAAAGAATTATGAATGAGTTCTCAATACTGATACCCACATGGAATAATTTGGCATACTTGAAATGTTGCATTGAAAGTCTGCGAAATAATTCTGGTTACCATCATAAAATTATTGTTATGATTAACGAAGGATCTGATGGCACTCTTGAATGGGTCGCAAATCAGCCAGACCTTGTTTATTTTGCTTCGCAAAACAATATTGGCATATGCTATGGGCTTAATGTTTGCCGTCCTTTAATAGCAAAGCCACTTGTCCTTTATGTTAATGATGATATGTATTTTTTGCTAGAATGGGACAAATGTTTAAGCGAGGCAATTGGTCAAATTCTCAACGAGAATTTTATGATTTCAGCAACAATGATTGAACCCAAGGGTGAGAATCCTTGCCGCATCATAGCTGATTTTGGAGAAAGTTTGCAGAACTTTAATGAGGCTGCATTGTTAAAAGCGGCTGTAAATCTGAAACGTGAAGACTGGCCGGGAAGCACTTGGCCTCCTGTTCTAGTTCTATTGAAACTATGGGATAAAGTGGGCGGAATGAGTATTGAATTTAGTCCAGGTATGTATTTTGACCCTGATTTATCATACAAGTTGCGGCTCTGTGGTGTTCGATATTTCAGAGGTGTGGGCAGTAGTCTTGTTTATCATTTTGGTTGTAAATCAACAAAGCGCATAAAACACAATGCCGGCAGAAATACTTTTTTGAGGAAATGGGGTGTCTCGGCCAATCAATTCATGTATGGATATTTGAATGTTGGTGAAAAATATATCTCTGTATTGCCGGAAGTGAAGACATCTGATTGGAACACAATATTGTGAATAAAATAAATCATCTCTATTGTTAAAGGTAAATGATTATAGCATACGACGCAAAACGGGCATTTAATAATAATCGCGGTTTGGGGAATTATAGTCGTGATACAATACGTATCATGGCAAACCACATGAAAAATGACATATTTGATCTATATACCCCAACAATAAACGTAAATATATCTTTCAACAAGCCCAACAATGCCAAGTTGATTATGCCTAAGGGGCTTGTTAAAGGTAGTGTGTGGCGCACTTTTGGCATAGCAAATGAAACAAAGAGGCGTGGAACGTCGCTTTACCATGGCTTGAGTAATGAACTCCCTTATGGAATGGAAAAGACCAAAATACCCACCATCGTCACAATGCATGACCTTATCTTTATGCGACATCCTGAACTATATCCATTTATTGATAGGTTCTTTTACGAGAAAAAGTATCTGCATAGTTGCTTTATTGCTGATAGGATTATCGCCGTAAGTAAACAGACAAAAGACGATATTATGTCATTTTGGGGCATAAGTGGCGACAAGATAAGTGTCGTGTATCAAGGTTGTAATCCTTTGTTCCAAAACGTACAATATGATTCTGAAAGGCTCGAAATGATAAGGCGAAAATACTCCTTGCCACATGATTTTATACTTACCGTGGGAGCAATTGAACCTCGCAAGAACCATCTTTTTCTCATAAAAACCATTGAGAAATACGGCATTGATATACCATTGGTCATAATTGGTAGACATACTAGCTACTCGAAAACTTTGTATGACTATATTTACACCCATTCGCTTCATGATAAAATATTGCTGCTTGAAAATGTCAATTATCTTGATATGCCCCTTCTTTACAGATGTGCCATTGTATTTGTCTACGTTTCTTTGTTTGAGGGATTTGGCATACCGCTTGTCGAGGCCCTTAAAAGTGAATTGCCCATAATAGCCACTTGTGATTGTTGCTACGAAGAAAGTGGAGGCCCTTCAAGTGTCTATGTGTCGCAGGACGATATGGATGAATTGGCCTCGGCAATCACCAATGTTGTCGGAGATAGTGAATTGAGGCATAAAATGATAACGGAAGGCTTTGAGTATTCTCATTGTTTCGATGACGATACAATAGCATATAATCTGGCAAAGGAATACTGGAGCTTGCTTAGTTGAGTTGGCTTGGTTTTCTGCAGTTAGCCTCAGTTACGCTCCTTCAAATACAGTAATTCCACATCAATCGTGTTAGAACTGGAAATAGATGAACGACTGTAGGTCGGCGGTGATGAACTGGTACATCACAAAGACAGCCAAGGCAGCAACCACAGCCATCAAAGGCAGCGGTGTCCTTGTGAACCAAATGCGATAGCGTCGTTTTAAACGGTCGGGTAGCCAATGTATTATCATGCCTATCAGTATGACTATGAACACATTGTGATATTGGCTCATCATCTCTGGTATTTTGTATGTGTCCCAATGGCTGCCTATCTGGTTTACCATATTTTTGGCGGTGTTCCATGCGGTCTCGTTTGCCTCGGCAGGATTGAGGTTGGAGCCCGAACGGAAGAAGAGCCGGGTGAAAGTTATGAAAACGAAAGTCTGTAGTATTGCCCATGCGTCGCGAACCCAAGACAGCTCCTTTTTTCCGCCTGCTATGTTATAGACGAAACGAATAACGTCGCCAATAAGTATGCACACTATCCAAACAAAGAACATGTTGAACACTGGCGCAGGGAAATAATAACCTATTAACCTGAGTGCAAATGCTATTGACACAAGAACAAGCACTCTTGTGGTAATGCTCCAGTCTTTCCAAAATTTATACACCACCATGCCAATGCCGTTGAGACCGCCCCATATCATAAAGTTCCAACTTGCCCCGTGCCAGAGCCCACCAAGCAGCATGGTGTCCATGGCATTGAGGTTGGTGTTTATCTTCTTGCGCTTGTCAGGACGGAAATAGGCAACGGTAATAAGTATGATGGCCAAAAATGCTATTGCCAAAGCCACCCACCAGCTGCCTGAGAGGAACACCGCTATGGCGGCGATGGTAAGTATGATGCTGTATGTGCCAAATGTGGCGTTGCGGTTGCCTCCAAGTGGTATGTATAGATAGTCTTGAAGCCATTTTGACAAAGAGATGTGCCAGCGTTTCCAAAATTCACCTGGACTTTTGGCTTTGTATGGCGAATTGAAGTTGGTTGGGAGATAAAAGCCCATTAGCATGGCGACACCTATTGCTATGTCGGTATATCCCGAAAAGTCTGCATATACCTGAAGCGAATAGCCAAACAAGGCTGCTGTATTCTCAAAACCGGAATAAAGAAGCGGGTTCTCGAACACGCGGTCAACAAAGTTGACTGCTATATAATCGCTGAGAATAATCTTCTTGACGAGGCCGTTGAGTATCCAAAATACCGCAATGCCAAATTGCCTGCGACTGAGAAAATATGGCTTGTGCAGTTGGGGGATGAACTCGTTGGCACGCACTATTGGCCCCGCCACCAGTTGGGGGAAGAAACTGACATAGAAACCAAAGTCAAGAATGTTCTTTACCGGTTCTATGCGATGTTGGTATATGTCCATCACATAGCTGATGGCTTGGAAAGTGTAGAACGATATTCCAACAGGTAGCAGTATGCTGTCAACACTGAAACGTTTGCTGCCAGTTATGCCGTTGCCTATATATGCAAATATGTCAAACACATGAAACTCCGTTCCAAACAAGTTGTTGACAACATCGGTGATGAAATATGCATACTTGAAATAGAATAAAGTTGACAGGTTCACTGTCACGCTGATTGCCAGTACTATGTTGCGACTTGAAACCTTTTTGCGCGAAGCAAGCCAATGTCCTGCAAAATAGTCATACAAAGTGACAAATATCAGAATTAGAGTGAATAGTCCGCTGGTCTTATAGTAGAAAAATAGGCTTAAAAAGAAAAGAAAAGCATTGCGTAAAAGGCACTTGTTGCGCAAAAAGCAGAAAAACGCAAACACAATGGCGAAAAAAGCCCAAAAATAAAACTGGGTGAAAAGTAATGGGCTGTTCTCGTCAAATGAAAATAGTTTGGATATAAAGTCAAGCAATATGTCAGATAAGCTATTCATTTTCTCATTGATTGTTGTTTGGCGACTTAAGATGATTGACATATTTCTCCATTATGGCGTTGAAGAGCAGGTCGCCAAGTAGCGCATATCCTTTGTTGGTGAAATGAACCTTGTCGGCTTGAGCCAATTTCGCCTCTTGCCATTGCTTCATGGAACCAAGCCCTCCCATAATGTGAAATTGGTCCCAAACCCCTGCATTGTATTTCTTGGCTATTTCTATGAAAGCCTGTTCTGCCACTATCCCGTTGCTGTTGACAAGGTAGCTCTTGCGCCTCACCTTCTTGTAACTGTCGTTGTTTGTTAGCAGCAATATCGCACAATGTGGGTTTTGTTGTTTTATTGTTTCTATAAGTTGTCCGTAGTCCTTTATAAAGGCATTTTTTGAAAAATCGTCGGCTGCTGCATCGTTTATTCCAATGCCAAAAATGGCAAGGTCTGGATTGACTTTGTTGAGGTCGCGAGCAAAGTCCTCGCAATATAGATACGACACGACACGTGCACCGTTTACACCTATCCCATGACAGATGAGACCTGCCTGATTGTCGTTGTTAAGCCACAGGCCTGTCAAAGTGAAGTCGCCGCATATTGTGTCGAAAGATATGGTTAATGAGTCTGTTGCCTGTGCTATCTCGTAATAGTATGTCTCGTTAACGGTGTCAACTATTGGATAATATTTTGTGTTGTTCGTCGTCACTACGGGTATGGTTGCCATGCTGTCACAGTCAGAGTATCCAGTCAGTGTAACCTTGTTGAATGTGAATTCCTGGTTGATGTCGCAACCGAAGCGCTCGTGTGTCATTATGCTTATTGCCGCGAGGGTGTCGCTTGTTGTTATCGCAGCTCCTGTTAGTCCCAATCGTTTGTCAAACGCAATGGCATTGCGGCAGTATCTCCATTGCCCGCTACTTCTGGCATAATAGCCTGAGGGATTGTTTGTCTTGCCCGCACTGAAAGGAAATGCGGCTCCGATACCATTGTTTATTCCTTTGTCTAGACTGAGGAAATTGTCGCGTAACAGTTGGGTAAACACTCCTGCTTGTACATGCGATCCTCCAATATGCATGATGCTGACATTGCCCTCCCCGTAAAAAAGCAGACTGTCCAGCTTCGTAAAGAAGTGTTCAAAATCGGTGCTGTCACCATAAAAGTCAATGCGGTTGTTGCCAAAGTTGGCAAACTGATAGCAGGGTACTGGTCGCAGATAAGCCTGGGCCAAAGCAGTGTTGCATAGCATTAACAATAAAAATGTTATGGTGTATAGTCCTTTCATTGGCCAAAGTAGTATTTGTTGAACAGTGGCTTGTTGTTGGTGCTGTCGGATCTGGAGTCCTCTTGATTCATATACTTTTCGACATCGGTTGCAGGCATCTCTTTTCTTAGATTATAGAAATTATAGTATGTGGTAAGCGACTTGGACAGTGCGTCACCCATTTTTTGTGCACCAATGTGTGTGAAGTGTATGTAGTCGGGACCGGCATAAGGTGGATCGTGCTTCACCCATTGGGCCATCGAACCTTCGCCTCCCATAACCCTGAACATGTCCCAATATGCGACCCCTTTATCAAGAGCCATCTGTTTAAGCGAGTCGTTAAGGGCTGGCAGATTCTTCCAAGTCTTTATCTTCCCTTCGTAACTGCGCCCCATGTCGGCCGGGCCAATGAACAATAGTGTTGCACCGGGTGCCACGCGGCGGAAATATGCAATCTGTTTCTCCAATTCAAGAATATATTTTGATATGTTACTTGTAGATGAGATTGAAGGCATCCGGTTGCCACCAAATTGTAGAATTATCATTTTTGTGTTTAGCAGACCGAACGACTCCTTCATCACCGTCTCGTCTATACGGGTGAATATTGTCCCCGAACAGCCGCGCAATGGGACATTGTCGACGGCGATGCCATTGCTGCCGTCAAGTAGTATGGCGTAAATCTCAGCACTACCGTTGACTTTTATTGTTCCGCGTTTTACTTTGCCCGGAAGATCCCAGTGTAGCAGATGCAATCCATCGTCGGCCTTGAGTGTCTGCTTGGCGATTAATGCGTTATCACAGGTCAGACTGGCACTGAAACCTTCACTATTGTGCCCTACTAGAACTGAGACTTTTGTTATGTCTTTCACTTTTTCGAAGGAGTGTGAATGGCTGGTGGTAAAGAAATTGATATTGCTCTCACCTGAAGATTTGGTGACTTGGGTCATGACTCCGTAGCGATGATTCGGTATCCGGAGAGTTGTTGAGTCGCCATAAACATTGTATTGGATAAGACCTCCTGAAGCACGTTGCACTACTGAAATGGAGGGTATGCGTTGTACGGCAGGTATCATGTTTGGACCCGATCCGCCAAAAAGTTCTTGCAGGGTTTGTCTTAATACTGATGATATACGGTCAAGTTCTATTTGAGAGTCTCCATAGTGCATGATTCGGCACACTACGCTGTCGACACTTGAACGCTCAAACGCTTTGAACAAATCATCAAAATAGGTATAGTCGTTGTTGGGCAATGTTATGCGATTGGGATTTTTTGTGATATAGGTCTTGAAAAAATCAAGACTGTCGGCAGTGTTTCCCGAAAGGTTCATCTTAAAGCCTTTCTCAACAGTGTTGAGGACAGAGTCGATGTCAACTTCAGCTGGCTTGTTTTTCCGAGCATCGGCGTATGTGGGGAAACGCAGTGTTACAGAACCTAAGACAATCCCATTTTCAGGAAATGTAAACCACATGGCGGCCAGTAGTGTAAACACTGAAAAGATAAACAAAAGTGTCTTGAATGGCTTCATTATTCTATTACTTGCTTTAATGCAATTGATTGTGAATCATCAATTTGTCTCCTTCTTGAATTGCGTCGCTCTTAAGATTGTTCCATATCTTAAGATCGCTTACTTTTACCTTGTATCGTTGTGCTATTGTGCTTAGAGTATCTCCTTTTTTTATGATATAGATCGTTTTGCTCCCTTTTTCTTGTGACACTTGTGTTTTGCTGTTTGCTGATTGCGCACCATTTGCATATCTCACTATCAAGAGTTGACCTTCTCGGATTAAGTCACTCCTTAGGTTGTTCATTTTTTTGAGCTTTTCAACGCTAATACCATGCTTGATCGCAATTTTGCCGAGGGTGTCGCCTTTTTTGACCTTGTATTTCAATGGCTTTGCCGAAGATATGCTGCTTTTTTTTGTGTTTTCGGTGACAAGGTTAATTGTTGCGTCCTCTTTTTTTGCCAAAGTGGTGCTATCTATTGTCTTGTATATCTCTTCCTCTATCTCATAAAAATATTCGGCTCTTTCCGCAGGAAGCCTTAATTGATAGTCTTTTAAAGGATAAATAACCTCACCTATAAATATTGGGTTCAGTTCAATGACCTTATTGTTGTCTATCTTCAGTTTTTCTGCTAATGTGTTGAAATTGATGGGCTCCCTGAACTCGACCTCAAGATATTCTTCTTCCTTTGGTGTAAGTTCTTTGTCGTTATACAGATAAACGTAAGTTATGAAGTTGCGCACAATATGCGCTTTGTCCAATGACCCAAAGTCCCATGGGTTGCTTGTCTCGTTTTTGCTGCAGAAATTGTTTACCGTTGCTGGACTGTATGCAAATGCCATAATACTCTTCCACCAGTCGCCATAATAATTATATAGGTCTGTCAAATATCTCAATGCAGCGCATGTCGAGGCTTCTGTGGCAAACCGCTCATCGTGACGGGCTGTAATAGTAAGCCCGTATCTTATCGCTACTATTGGGGTTAATGCCCAATCGCCACAGCGTGAGTTGTCTCCTGTCTTCAAGCATGCAGGAAGAAACTTGAACTCGACAGGCATGCCAAACTCCTCGATAATGTTGGCTATTGTATTGGCATTTTGCAAGATGTCGTGTGGAACAGCTTTGGCTTCTTGTTTTCTTATGCTGTTCTCAAGTTCATTGTTGTATGGCAAAGATATGGGTGTCTCTATATCTGCAAGACGACTCGCGATAAGTGTTGAATCGGTTACCGACGTCAAGGCACGACATGGTATAATAATGACTATAAGTGTAGCCAAAACCGTTCTTATCGCAAACCTTAACCTCATAAGTATAGCATGTACCAAGCCGCAAAGGTATGTTTTTTTTGGCAACAATGTCCTTAAATTATGTTTTTTAGTAATTTTGCATCTTCTAAAAGACCTACTTATAATGCAGCAGATTGACGATAAGACGAAAGAATTGGGTACTGCAAAAATCTCACACCTGTTGTTGGTGTATGCTCTTCCTTCAATAATTAGTCAGATAATTGCTTCTGTCTATAATATTGTTGACCGCATTTTCTTGGGTCAATGTGTTGGCCCTTTAGCCATAGCAGGATTGGCCATCACTATGCCGATCATGAATATTATTCACGCATTTGGCTCTTTGGTAGGGGTGGGCTCCGCATCCAGAATGTCGATTGTTTTAGGAAAGAAAGATGTTAAATGGGCAGAAAACATATTGGGCAATAGCGTGATCCTTACATTTATTTTCGGATTTTTCTTTGTTACAGGCAGTTATGTCTTTATGGACAGGATTCTTACAATGTTTGGAGCCTCGACCGACACTATAGCCTATGCACGCGAATATATGTATATCGTTTTGCCTGGTATGTTCCTCACTACTCTTACATTCAATCTTACGGGACTTATTCGCGCCTCGGGCTATCCCAATAAATCAATGTGGATATTGGCAGGAGGCGCTTTGCTTAACATAATACTTGACAGCCTTCTTATCTATGTGTTTGATATGGGTATTGCTGGAGCAGCATGGGCAACTACTGCGTCAATGGCTTGTTCTGCTGTCGTGGCGGTGTGGCATTTCATTATGCCAAGTTCGTTTATACGTTTTCGTCGACATGCATGGAAACCACGTGGATATATTTTCCGAAATATCTTGCTTATAGGCATGAGCCCCTTCTTGATGAACATAGCTGCCTCTGCCGTAGTGGCCCTTCTGAACAGGCAACTTATCAGGTACGGCTCTGACATGGCTGTGGGTGCCTATGGTATAGTGAACACTTTTGCCAGTATTATGGTAATGTTCATATTGGGAGTGTGTCAGGGAATGCAGCCTATCGCAGGTTACAATTACGGGGCTGGCATCCCATCGCGTCTTAAAATGGTATTCACTCTGACAATGAAAGTCAATATATTGTGTGGTTTTGTTGGCACCATATTGGCAATGTCTATGCCACGCATTTTGCTTAGGGCTTTCACTTCTGACTCTCAGCTGCTTGACATGGCAACACCGGCAATGCGTTATATGATGGTAATGTTCCCTCTTATCGGACTCACAATCACAAACTCTAACTTCTTTCAATCAATCGACAAACCTTGGATAGCTATAGTGACCAGCCTCTCACGACAGGTCCTTTTTCTTACACCTTTAATATATATAGTACCGCCTATCTTTGAAAAAATGGGCTTCCAAGGACTTACCGGTGTGTGGTTTTCGGCTCCTATATCTGATGTTATGGGAACTGTTTTGGCTGTTGTTCTGCTCTATAGCCAGAGGCATGTTTTCCGTGAAAAGGAATAAATTAGAATATACACCTTAATTATATAGTGGATTTTCATTCGATTTGTCGCTTTTTTCTGCACTGTTTTCGTTTTCCTTGCCCCGACGATTGCATTCTCCGACGTCTCGGCGAAGCCATTTTCTTCGGTTTTCACCCTTCGAGCCGTCGGTGAAGCCGTG
>JAZLGA010000007.1:0-6015 GCA_045616045.1 Bacteroidales bacterium
AGCATTGCAATATCTTGAAAACCACAACCTCACTCCTTTCGAATCAAGCCAGATGAATTTACATCTTATGATTTCCGACCCAACAGAGACGTACGTCGTCGAAATCATCAACAATGCGATTGTGGCTAAACCACAAAACATCATGACAAACTACTATGTAAATCTGGACGTGATCCCAAACAAAGCCATGGGCGTGGAACGCTACAACATCCTTGCCGAGCATTATGCGGAAGGTGGCCAAAGCATGGAAGGCATGTGGAATCTTATGAAACGTGTACGATATACTGATTCTTACATCGCCGAAAACAAATGGTATTCCGAATATGCAGCAAATAACGGTATAAACTATTCGGACATACCTCAGAACATTGCTGTTTTAGACAGCATTTTACAAGAGACCGAAGCAGGATGGGTGGCTGAAAAAGCGTATGTCGAACAAAATGGTTTCCGCGAAACGACATCATGGTGGGATACCACACACAATTCCGTTTACGACATCAAGAACAAGAAACTTTGGGTCACCGTCCACGAATGGTACGATCAGATTCACGAGTTCATGCTCTAAGCTTACTTGCTAAAGAGAGTCCGCCTTGCGAAAGTGAGGCGGATTTTTTTGTGTGGCAAGATTTGAAAATAAGTGTTATTTTTGCAGCGATTAGAATAAACTGATGATGGAAAACATAGAGAACAACGTGCTTTCGCCTTACCAGATGCAAATCCTTGAATTGCTCTCGAAGGTGGATTCACAAGAAGAGATGAACGACATCCGCCTGTTGCTGGCGCATTACTTCGCCGAAAAAGCCCAAAAGGAAATTATTGGCGTTCGATAGAATGTGTACCTTTGTTCATCGTTATCAGGTTTTGTAGTTAAGAACAAAGATAACGAAAAAAGCTGAATCACATCCTTGGAGTTCAGCCCTGTTTTTTTTGACCGCTTCAAAAACTTTTAGCCGACACCAATATTTGAAAAAGATCATCTTATCATTGCCCCTCGCTAAAGTTGCATTTAACACTTGGATTTAGTGTTTTTGTTTTGGACTATCCCAAATTTTCTTATTTTTGCACAGCTTATCAGAAGGAGTCGCCGAGATAGTCTTGCAGCCCTCAATTAAGCCGTGAGATTAATTATGCACACATTTCCTTCCAAGACAAAAGCCATTATAGGTGTCAGCTTCCACGAATTTGTCAAGTATGCCCTTCCCAGCATCATTGGCAT
Source organism: Bacteroidales bacterium (assembly GCA_045616045.1). Taxonomy (GTDB): domain Bacteria; phylum Bacteroidota; class Bacteroidia; order Bacteroidales; family F082; genus Limimorpha. Next base: position 1,217 of record JAZLGA010000007.1, read on the forward strand.
GCTTATCGTAGGCTTGCAGACCATCATCGACGGACTATTTGTCGGTCGCGGAGTTGGTGCCATAGGACTTGCCGCCGTCAACATTTCCATGCCGCTAATCAGTTCTATGCTGAGCGTGGCCATAATGATTATTTCTGGAGGCATTGTCATCACGGGCATTGCCAAGGGTCAAGGCGACGATGAACAAGTTAGAGGCTACACCACTTTGACTTTTGTCACCTTACTAACAACGACGCTAATGCTTTCCCTTCTGGTGGGCATTTTTCTCAAAAAGCTATGTTATTTTTTAGGCAGCAACGATGAAGAATATCCTTTTGTACGGCAATATCTTGGCATTATCGGCTGCGGCTTCATCTTTTATTGTATTCCCAACTTCACAGAGGCTTTCACCCGTCTCAACGGGAAACCCAATTTAGTTTTCATCAGCGGAGTGATTTGTTGCGTGATGAACATCGTCCTTGACTTCCTTTTCGTGATGCATTTCGGATGGGGCGTTTCGGGTGCAGCAATTGCTACTTGCATCGCCAATACCACGGCGGCTTTGGTGTTGCTTCGAAATGTTCGCTTCGGAAAACTCAAAGGCGGCATGAAAGAGGTGAAGAAGATGTTCTATAACGGCTCTTCCGAGATGCTCACTTCGGTGTCTGCAGCCATAACCACCTATATCTTCAACCTTGTGCTGATGCGCGAGATCGGCACGAAAGGCGTGGCTGCATTTGCCATCGTTTGTTACCTCAATTTCATTGTTAACATGTCTATTTTCGGCCTGTCGCAAGCCATGTATCCACTGATGTCATACAACGTTGGCGCAAAAAACAGCCGTAAAATCAAGTCATTGTTGGCCAATGCCTTACTGCTTGGCGGAAGCATAGGCATAGGTGTTTACCTTATTGTCTTGATTTTCAAGCATGGCATCGCAACGGCTTTCAGCAATGGGGACCAGGAACTTCAGGCTTTGACCTTAGTTGCCACCACATACATCACCTTGCATTATATGGTGTCGTTCATCAACATCGTGGCATGCAGTTTCCACACTGCCATTGAACGGCCTCTGGAATCGGTCGTCATTGCTCTTTTCAGGAGCATCATTTTTGTATTGCTCCCCATGTTTTTGCTTACACCGATTATCGGTCAGACAGGAGTGTGGCTCAGCATGCCTATTGCTGAAGTACTGACCTTGCTGGTCAGCATTCCGCTGACGGTGACTGCATTGCGGCGACTGCGTGGCATAGCTCTTTCCTAACTAAAAACACTTTGTCGTTCTGGGCAAGTTATATTACCCTGGAAGAGGTTGACTCTAAAAGACAAAAGTCAAGAATGTATCAGTTACACACAAAGAAACAGCAAAAGCACTTCAAGAAAGTCATCCGGCTCCACTATGAAGAAGGCTGCAGAAAGAATCAGATTGCCTGAGTTATTCCCATCAGCCATACCATTGCTGCGAAATGGATAGCTATGTTTGAACACGAAGTTACATAGCATATTTTTTGTATCTTTGCTTCAAAAAGAATATGACAGACATCAATCAACAAGCCTTGGACAATATGAAGTCACGACGCAGTTGCCGTAACTTCCTGCCTGACATGCCTGAACGGAGACTTATCGAGAAAGTGCTTGAGGCAGGCACATGGGCACCGACAGGGCATAATCGGCAGAGTCCGATTATCATTGTAATCACCAATCCTGAATTGCGTCAACGGCTCTCAAAGCTGAACGCTAAAGTTTGGAACGAGATGACCATAAAGAATGGCGGGGCTCCTCACCCTGACATAGATCCTTTCTATGGAGCGCCTGTGGTTATTTTGGTACTCGCAGACAGCAAGATTCGGACCTATCATCATGACGGATGCGCCGTGCTGACCAATATGGCCAATGCCGCCCATGCCGTAGGTCTTGGTTCCTGCTGGATTCATCGTGCAAAACAGGAATTTGAAAGCGAAGAAGGCAAAGCCATCTTAAAAGAGCTTGGCATAGAAGGCGAGTATGAAGGCATAGACCATATCATCATAGGCTATCCTTCAAAACCTTTGCCACAGCCTTTGCCACGCAAAGCCGACTATATTCGCTGGGTGGAATAGTTTTCACGAAATAATAACTGCAGCACTTCAAATACTCTTCGCTGTTGTATTTGACACACAAGATGCCATCTGTCGAGAAATGTTAAGCGATAATTATTTAGCATTTTCAGGCAGTTCGTTATAACTAACAAGATGGTCTTGCGCACATGCGCTCAGCGTAAAAGTCACTATTACAAGCACTACCGAAAAAAAACTTTTCATTTTTTAATGTCTTGGTAATGATTCTATTATATATGTCTCTTCTCAAAGTTTACAAAGACAATCTTTTTTTTCAATGAATCAATTATTCTTATTTTTTACAAAGCATATAAATAATATCGACAAACAAGGTTTTATTCAACAATAAAAGAACTATCTTTGCAATAATAATTCTGGGCGAAAAAGAATAAGATATTACATAGCCGATGCCTTCACCACCTGGGCTTTTGGCAGCAATCCTGCTGGCGTTGCTCTAATTGACAGCGACATTTATGTAGGATGCGAAGCACACATCGTGGTCGAAGGGAAATTATTAGTCAAAACAAGTATAATACCTAAAGAAATCACAAGATGCAGAACGAAAAACTCAACATACGCCAGGCCAGACCCGACGAAACTGGCAAAGTGCTCGAACTAATAAAGGAACTTGCAGTTTACGAAAAATGTGCCGACGAAGTTGTCGCCGATGAGGCCACCTTGCACCATTCGCTTTTTGTGGAGAAGTCGGCAGAAGTGGTGTTTGCCGAGGTGAACGACAAGATAATAGGTTTCGCACTTTTTTTCCACAACTTCTCAACCTTTGTCGGACGAAAAGGCCTTTATTTAGAAGACTTGTTCATCGTTCCTGAAAAAAGAGGCCTAGGTTACGGCAAGGCTTTACTGAAACACCTGGCACAGATGGCGACAGAACGCAACTGCGGACGCATGGAATGGATATGCCTTGACTGGAACAAGCCAGCACTGTCTGTTTACCGAAAAATAGGAGCAGTGCCAATGTCAGACTGGACTGTGCAAAGACTGGACGAGAAAGTTCTTAAACAATTTTCCAAACAATAAAAGCGAAATCCGTTGAAGACAAGGAACTTCACAAAGTTCTGCAAATCCCATAAACAGCATCACTATGACGAGACAAAATGCAGTGCGTTGACAAAAATGTTCATTTAATGAAATATTCCACAAGACCGAACAACAGACAGTATCACACAGCCAACAACACAAGCAGTTGGGCGGTAAAAATACGCAGGAACATAGTCAAGGGATAGACTGTCGCATAACCCATATTGGGCAATTTACAGCCTTCAGGTGCCATATTGTTGGCAAAAGCCAGTGTGGGAGGATCCGTATGGGAACCGCCTATATAACCCATAATGGTATAATAGTTTAGTTTAAGCACCAAACGTCCGAAAATAGCGACGATAAGCGGAGGCACAATTGTTATTATTACTCCGTAAACCACCCACATATAATGCACTTTTACAGTATTCACGAAGCCGTTGCCTGCGCCAAGTCCTACACCGGCAAGAAACAAGGCAATACCTACTTCGCGCAACATTTGAATGCCGTCTCCATCGGTGAAGTGCGTGTCGAACCAACCTTTTTTGACACCAAGCCAACCTCCAAGTATAGCCACCACAAGAGGCCCGCCTGCAAGTCCCAACTTTATGGGTGCCTTCATGCCGACAGGGACGGGTAATGAACCAAGAAAGATGCCAAGCGCAATAATGACGAAAATAGGAATCAATGGATTAATGCGTTTCGCCTTTAAAAATTCAGTGACATCTTCGGCAGATGTCTCAAGTGTTGTAGGCTCGTTTTTGATATCGATACGGCAAATGGGGCGCAGCAATATGCAAATCATAATCATTCCGACAACGGCAAGAGGATAGGCAACGGCATAACCGGCAGCCAAACGGTCGGCACAGCCATCTATTCCCAACTCACTCACAGTCTGTTGTGCAGCCGAAAGTCCAGGAGTGTTAGTTATGGCACCAGTATACACACCTGCCATGTCGGCAAGACTCTCGCCCGACAGTTGTGATATGAGAACTGTGACGGCAACACCCAAAGCGACATTGACCAATGCCATGATGTTCATGGCAAGACCGCCTTTCTTGAACGAACTAAAAAAGCCTGGCCCCACCTGCAAACCCACTGCCGTGACAAACAGTATCAAGCCAAACTCCTTGACTATATGCAACATGTCATGGTTCAATGCAACACCAAGTGCACTTACAAGAATGCCCACAAAAAGAACCCATGTGATGCCCAACGACACACCTTTAATCTTTATCTTGCCAAGCAGCATGCCCACAAATATGGCCACAGCCAAATAAAAAACAGTAGGACCCACACCCGAACCGGTGAATAAACCAACAATCCAATCCATAACACATCAGTTTGATTAACGGGTGCAAAATTAGCAATTTATCCCCACGGCAAAGGAAAAGGAAACGCATAAAATTGCATTTTATCAATTTATTGCATGATATTATGAGAATACCCTTGAATATAAGCGCCACCAATGCACTTCAAATAATAAAACTTATAAGGTGGATTCTATAAATACAACGAAATAAAAAACAAATGATATGATAAATTTAAAATTCTTTTCATCGCTTTTGGTCACTTTTCGGCATCTTGCTGTTTATCAATCGGTTGCATAGCCCGCTATGCATCCTCTTTCTGCGCAACAATCTGCTCGAAAACCGACTCAAAATCACTGGAAATTAATTTATAGAACCC
>JAZLGA010000008.1:0-29900 GCA_045616045.1 Bacteroidales bacterium
ACCTCAGCTATCTTTTTTTTGTGAAAAATTTTGCGTGTTCAACACGAAAATTTTGTACCTTTGTTCCTTGGTTAAATGAGACATACTTTTGTTTTTTTTGGACGGAGGCAAAGATGATCATTTTTTCCATTCAGACGGGAAAGAAGGAACTTTCCTTTCTTCCTTCTGATAAAAATATTGATTTTACTGACCTCCGCAAAAGTTGCATTTGTCTCTTGAATTTAGGTGTGCAAATATGAAAGTTCTGACAAAACGGAAAAGGAATATCGTATTTATAGTTTGTTTAATATTAGCGAAAACAGAAAAATGGACTTGGATGACATCCCAACCGCTATCGAAAACAAAAAGGGATACAAAATACTTTGGCTTAGCCATCAATTAAAGGGTGGTGACATGCTACTTCTATACAAAGATTCTCAAGACGAGTTGAAAGGTATGAATAACGAAATGCTATCACAGCGTTTGTACGTTATCAGAGGTTTTGAAAACGATGGGAATAGAAGTTGTTCTTCAAAAAAACACTAATGCTCAGCCAGAAAAGGAATTGGGAAAAGGAGAATCAATAAAAGACTATGGACAAATGCCAGAAAAGATTCGTTGTGGAATAAATACATTAAAGTATCTCATTAATGGAATAGATTTCCAAATAACATCTGAAGGCGTAATTTTTAAAGATTAAATCATGACCAACATCAAACTTTTCCAAGACAAGAAAATCCGTTCCGTTTGGAATGATGAAGAAGAACAATGGTATTTCTCCGTTGTGGATGTGGTGGAAACTTTGACTGACTCGCCCAATCCACGTCAATATTGGAGAAAAATGAAGGATCGCGATTTGAAAGAATATCAGTCGTACCCATTTTGGGTACAACTGAAATTGGCAAGTTCGGATGGCAAAAAGTATGCAACAGATTGCGCCAATATCAAAGGTTTGTTTCGTATCATTCAATCTATCCCATCACCTAAAGCAGAACCCTTTAAGCAATGGTTGGCTACGGTGGGTTACGAGCGTATGCTTGAAATAGAAAATCCCGAATTGGCACAAGAGCGCATGAAGGAACTATATGAGAAGAAGGGCTATCCAAAAGATTGGATTGACAAGCGTTTGCGTGGCATTGCAATTCGCCAGAATCTTACCGACGAATGGAAACGACGGGGCATTACTACAGAACAGGATTATGCCATCCTAACTGCCGAAATATCCAAGGCTACATTTGGCATGACACCTTCTGAATACAAGGACTTCAAAGGCTTGACCAAGAAAAACCAGAATCTTCGCGACCACATGGACGACTTGGAACTGATTTTCACCATGCTTGGCGAACGCGTCACCACTGAAATATCGCAAAAGGAGGATCCCGAGACTTTTGAAGAAAGCCGAAAAATAGCCAAAAGGGGCGGGAATGTGGCAGGAGTGGCCCGAAAAGAAACGGAAAAGGAATTAGGCCGAAAAGTATCGACCCCTAACAACTATTTACCAACACAAACCACATTGGAATTGGAGTCAGATGATTAAACGCACGCTTTTCTTTGGCAATCCATCCTACCTCTCACTAAAGAATGCACAATTGGTCGTCAAACTGAACGATGCCCAAACCCATGAGGAAGTATGCAAGACAATACCAATTGAGGACATTGGCGTGGTGGTGCTCGAAGACCGCAAAATAACCATAACCAATGGGGCTTTGGATGCTTTGCTTCAAAACAATTGTGCAGTAATATCATGTGACGAAAAGCATATCCCATCGGGGATGATGTTGCCTTTGGAGGGGCATACTGTGCAAAGTGAGCGTTTCAGATGGCAAATAGAGGCTTCTCTCCCTTTGAAAAAGCAATTATGGCAGCAGACCATTCAGGCAAAAATACGCAATCAGGCTTAGGTACTGAAACGCTTGAGTGGGGTGGAGATTGGATGCATGATTGCATGGGCAAATGATGTGAAAAGCGGTGATAGCGATAATCTTGAAGGACGAGCAGCGGCATATTATTGGAAAAAAGTCTTTCCGGAGAAGGAGCATTTTACGCGCGACCGTGAAGGTGATGCTCCAAACAATCTGCTCAACTATGGCTATGCCATAGTGAGGGCTGTGGTGGCTCGTGCATTGGTGGCAAGCGGATTATTGCCAACCTTCGGCATCCATCATCACAACCGATATAATGCCTATTGCTTGGCTGACGATGTAATGGAACCCTATCGTCCTTTCGTTGACGAATTGGTTATAAAGATTCTTCGCAGCGGTGTTGATTGTGGCGAACTTACCACTGACTTGAAACGCCAGCTTTTGGGTTTGCCGGTGACAGAGGTTGTCATTGGAGGACAGCGCAGTCCCTTGATGGTTGCGGCATCGCAAACCTCATCCTCGCTTGTAAAGTGTTTTTCGGGAGAGTTGCGCAAGGTCGTTTATCCTGCTATGGAAATGTGATGGACAGGTTTAGCGAATACAGAATCATGTGGGTGCTTGTGCTTTTTGATTTGCCTACCGAGACGAAGAAGGAACGCAAGGCATACGCAGAGTTCAGAAAGCGTATCATGGCAGATGGTTTCACGATGTTTCAGTTTTCAATCTATTTGCGGCATTGCCCCAGTCGGGAAAATGCCGAGGTTCACATAAAAAGGGTGAAGTCGTTTATGCCCGAGTTTGGCGACATAGGCATTATGTGCATCACCGACAAGCAGTTTGGCGAGATGGAGATTTTCAGTAACTGTAAGTCAAAGGCTGTTGATGCGCCATGTCAGCAGTTGGAATTGTTTTAAAACGGAAAAGACTTGTCGAAACAAAAAAATCCCGCTGTAAAGAGCGGGATTTTTCCTTTCTAAAAGAAACTTTTTCTTTTTGACAATCAGCTTGTTGCATAGATTGAGGTGTTTTTCAAGACTTCAAAGATACAAAATGAAAGCAACTTACAATCCAATAAAAACTACCCCTGTTTCATGTTTTGAAACATTCTTGCTCATATTTTTGCAGCATGTAAACATTAATTGGATAACAAAAAAAGAATATCATGAGTACGAAAGAAGGGACAATGGACTACCTGGAAGCAATGCACTGGGCAGTAACGGTGGATATGGCCCATAAGGGCAACGATGAAATGAAGCAGATAGTGGCACAGGAGAACGAGAGGCGCAGGGAGAACAACCTGCCGACGGTGGAGGACGAACTGAAGGCGTTGATAGCCAAGGGCAGACAGATGGCATAGGACAAAGCCAAGAGAGAGCGGCCAAGGCAGCGATGCCGAACACCAAGGTGGTGGATGACAACGGCAATGTGAAACCTTTGAGCGAGAGGTTTAACGAGAGAAAGGATGATATTCGTTTCTCGGTGGCAAACCGTATCCAAGAGGTGAACGACGACTACAAAAAAAGTGCAAGAAACACTTGACAAACGTGGTATGGATGCATTATCTTTGCAGGCCATTGACGAATATCTAAAACAATACTACGATGGAAGGACAGAAGAACAATCCATACTTCCCATACTACAGCGATTTTCACAAGAAGAACAGCGAGGCTGGCTTAAAGGGGGTAGAACGTATGCGGCAGCATCCATTGTCGCGGGAAGAAATGGTGGCACAGATACAACGCCAGAAGGAATGGATGGAACAGCAGCAGATGAAACACAAGACGAGCGAATTGAAAAAATAAAAGCGAAAGGAATAACTAATGAGCAACTCAAAGAACCCGGCATCGCCGACAACATCAACGGAATCACAAGCCGCGAAGCAGCAGAACTCATCGTACTGGCTAACGCCAGAGGAAATCAAGGCTCTTCACGAGAACGCAAAACGGTCGAGGAAATTGGGGTTGGAGTTTCGCAAGAACCGCAAGTAACCACACCTTCCGAAGGCGAACAAGCCGAGTCACAGGTACGCTTCTTGATAGTCGCCCCCCCCGCTCAAGACGCAGCCTATATGGATGCCGCAGGGATAGAGCCTGAACAGCAAAACTTAAAGGCAGATCTCGTTTCTCAAGAAATGGGAAAAGAGGAAAGTTATTCTTCCTCTTCTTCTTTGTTTAGTGTCGTCCAGATAATGTCTTTCAGCTCGTCGATGCCTTGGCCCGTCACCGAGCAGATGAAGACATGCGGTATCTTCTTGGGCAAATGCTTTTTTATGTTCTTTAAGGTGTCGTCGTCGGCCAGGTCGCATTTGGTTATGGCCAGAATGCGCCTTTTGTCGAGCAGTTCAGGGTTGTATTCGGTCAACTCTTTGAGCAGTATCTCATATTCCCGTTTCACGTCATCGGTGTTGGCGGGCACCATAAATAGCAGTGTGGAGTTGCGTTCTATATGGCGCAAGAACCTTATCCCCAGACCTTTGCCTTCGGCAGCTCCTTCTATGATGCCAGGTATGTCGGCCATGACGAAACTCTTGTAGTCGCGATATTTGACAATGCCGAGATTAGGCACAAGAGTGGTGAAAGGGTAGTCGGCTATCTCGGGTTTTGCCGCCGATACGACTGATAGCAATGTTGACTTGCCTGCGTTGGGGAAGCCTACAAGACCCACATCGGCAAGGAGCTTCAGTTCCATTGTTATCCATTCTTCCACCGATGGTTCTCCGGGTTGTGCGAACTTGGGTGCTTGCATCGTCGCCGACTTGAAGAAGGCGTTACCCTTGCCTCCGCGTCCGCCTTTGAGAAGAACAATCTCTTGCTTGTCTTCTGTTATCTCGCCGAGCATCTCATGGTCTTCGGCACGATATGCCACGGTGCCGAGGGGTACCTCTATATACACGTTCTTGCCCGATGCTCCCGTCAGTTGGTTTTGCCCACCGTTCTGTCCGTCACCGGCAAAGAGATGTTTGGTGTAGCGCAGGTGCAGCAGTGTCCACATCTGGGCGTTGCCGCGCATGATGATGTCGCCCCCGCGACCGCCGTCGCCCCCGTCGGGGCCGCCCTTGGGAATGTATTTCTCGCGGCGGAAATGCAGTGAGCCCGCACCGCCCTTGCCCGAACGGCAGAATATCTTCACATAATCAACGAAGTTGGATGATGCCATGGTGATATAGTGGTTAAAAGTCGTCTTCAAAAAGATCTTCGGTTTCGTATTTGTCGCAATCGAAGTTGAGGTCAATGTCGCTTGCCGCTGGTTTGGTGAAGTCACCACGGCTGACATTGAGAGTTGGGTCTGCATATACTTTTTGCATATAAGTTCCCCAAATGGGCAGGGCAGTGTGTGAACCTTGGCCTTCTTTGGTGGTGCGGAAATGTACTATACGGTCTTCAGCTCCAACCCAGACGCCTGTGGTGAGTTCTGGGGTGATGCCCATGAAATAAGCGTCACTTTGGTTCTGGGTTGTTCCTGTCTTGCCTGCTATTGGGTTGTTCAGCTTGTATGTGTAACGTAGTCTAATGCCAGTTCCGCTTTGTACAACACCTTTCATCAGTTCAACCATTTTATATGCTGTAACCTCACTCATGGCTTCCGATTCTTCTGCAGTGAAGCGTTGTATCACATTGCCGCTGTTGTCTTCAATCTTGGTGATGTAGATGGGTTTCACATAAACACCTTGGTTGGCAAAAGTGCTCATTGCACCTACCATTTCGCACAGATGAAGGTCGGCAACGCCAAGACAAATGGACGGGACTGGTTCTATATGCGAAGTGACACCCATGCTTTGTGCCATTTTAATTACTGCCTCAGGGCCGAAACGGTTCATGAGATATGCGGATATCCAGTTGTTAGATTGGGCAAGAGCCCATTTCAAGGTCACTTCTTCGCCGATATGGCTTCCCGAATTTCTTGGCTCCCAAAATCTGCCGTCGGGGAGAGGTATGCTGTATGGTATGTTCGGCACTTTGGTGCATGGGGTGTATTCTCCTTCCTGCATGGCCAATGTGTAAAGGAAAGGCTTGAATGTCGATCCAACTTGTCGTTGGGCTTGTGTGACATGGTCATATTTGAAGAACCTATAGTCAATGCCTCCCACATAGGCTTTTACATGGCCAGTATGTGACTCGATTGACATCAGACCGGCGTTAAGGAACCATTTGCTGTATCTTATCGAGTCAATTGGACTCATGATGGTGTCGATAGGCCCGTCCCAAGAGAATACTGTCATTTCGGTAGGAGTGTTGAAAATGGCAAGGATGGAGTCGTTGCTCAGTCCCTCGTTTACAAGAACCCGGTAACGCTCTGAGCGTTTCATGGATGTGGTGATTAAATTTTCTATCTCGCCCTTGTCGCTGACAGCGAATGGAGCATTGCTGTATCCTTTCCAATGTTTGAAGAAACGTGGTTGGATGTCGTTTTTCATGACTTCCATGACGGCTTCTTCTGCATAATGTTGCATGCGCGAGTCGATGGTGGTGTATATGCGTAGCCCGTCGCGGTAAATATTGTATGGAGTGCCATCGGCCTTGTAATGTGTCTTCGACCATTCGGTGAGTTCTCCACGCAGAAACTCACGCAGATATGTAGCCTGGCCATTGTTGTGGTCCATGACGCTAAAATGTGACATGTCGAGAGGCAGTTGGGAAACAGAGTCGTACTCTTGTTGTGTAAGATACCCGTATTTGACCATTTGGCTTAGAACAAGGTCGCGACGTTGCTTTGACCTCTCAGGGTTCCTTATTGGACTGAAACGTGTAGGAGCGTTTACTACACCTGCCATCAAGGCCGCTTCTTCAACAGTGAGGTCTTTTGGCGTTTTGTCGAAAAATGTTTTTGATGCAAACCTTATTCCATAGGTATTGTGACCGTATGACACGGTGTTTAGATACATGGCCAAAATCTCGTCTTTCGAATAGTTGTATTCAAGTTTTATTGCCGTTATCCATTCTTGGAACTTGCGCAATATCAGCCGGATTTTGCTCAGATTCTCTCCACGAGGGAACAGGTTCTTGGCAAGTTGTTGTGTTATGGTGCTGCCACCGCCTTTGTGCCGGCCTGTCATTATGCCGAATGCAACGCGGAACAATGCCCTCTCGTCAATGCCGGAATGCTCTTCAAAACGCGCGTCTTCGATACTGACAAGAGCCTGTGGGAGAAATGGTGACAACTCGCTGTATCTGACATTGGACCGATTCTCTATATAGTATGTGCCAAGCACTTTGCCATCAGCGGAAATTATTTCGGTTGCAAGATTTGTCTGCGGGTTTTCCAACTCTTCAAAAGAAGGCATTTCGCCAAAGAGACCTTTGGACACACTGAAGAAAAATAATATCATTAGAACCACAACAGAAAGAAAGGTTGTCCATACAACCTTAATGGCTTTGTTGTCGTTGGTGCTGCTTTTTTTAGTGGTTTTGGACATGTTCTTTTCTCTTATTCTTTCTTGTCAATAATAAGTCCTATGTCGGTGATGCCTTTCAATGTGCTGTCGCGCATTGCCTGCTCAATGGTGAAACGGTATGTGCCTATGACGGGAAATTTTAGGTTGTCGTTGAGCAATATTTTGGCGTCACACATGCTGCCGCTGTTTTTGCCGAGCCATCTTCCATCTGGCATTGCCAGAATGCATTCGATGGTGTCAAGGGTTATGTTCCCATCGGGCATGTCGGTGCGCATAAACATAAAGAGGTTGCTGTATCGGTAGCTCTCAAGATGTCGAACGTCAACGCCGAAAAGATAGACACTTGCAGTATCGTCAATATTGACGTCAAAAACAGCTTTGTCATCAATGTGCCATTTGGCCTCGCCAATCGAGTAGCGCTTGTCAAAATATGCCGAATCACAGGCTGTTAGCATGCAGATTGAAAGCAATAGTATTTTTGCGACGTTTTTCATCATAGAAACTCTTTAACTTCCAATTGTGACTTGTCACTCATATTTTTTCAGGTCCACTTCAGATCCGTCATCGTTAAGGAAAACTTCGTTGGTGTGTTGTTCTGTACTCTGGGCGTAGTCTTCCATTTTCTCTGGTTTTTTGCCCCGTTCGTTGAGTTTTATTATTTCTTTGACTTTGTCAACAGGGATGGCCATGATGTTATTGCGGTCGTTGGAGTATGAGTACCACATCAAGCCTTTGAACACGTCGTTCTTTTGGTGTATGGCATCGCCATTGGCGAAATGGAGTACAATGCTTGGATTTGAGAACTCTTTGAGTGCTTCCATGTAAGCTTCGTATTCGAAGTTGAGGCAGCATTTGAGCTTTCCACATTGTCCTGCCAACTTTTGCGGGTTTGGCGAAAGTTGCTGTACTCGGGCGGTGTTTGTTGTTACCGATTGGAAGTCGCATAACCATGAAGAACAACACAGCTCTCGTCCGCAAGAACCTATTCCGCCAAGTTTGGCCGACTCTTGGCGTACTCCTATCTGGCGCATCTCTACACGAACATGAAACTCTTCGGCAAGCTTCTTGATGAGTTCGCGGAAGTCAACACGACCGTCAGCGGTATAGTAGAAAATGGCTTTTGTCTTGTCGCCTTGGTACTCCACGTCGTTAAGTTTCATCTCCAAGCCAAGATTGTCAATGACTTTGCGTGTCCTGGTCAATGTGTTGTCTTCAAGGTGTATTGCAGATAGCCATTTTTCAATGTCGTTTGTGTTGGCGCGACGCAACACTTTTTTTATTTCTTCTAAAGGCGTGCGAAACTTTTTGCGTTTCATCTGCTGCTTTACCAAATCGCCTGTCGTCGTCACTATGCCAATGTCATACCCTATAGCCGCCTCAACAGCAATAATGTCGCCTTCGGCAAGCGCCAACTCCGACGCATAACTGAAAAAGTCCTTGCGGTCATTCTTGAACCTGACCTCTGCATAAAGAGTTTGGCCAACTACTGTCTCGGTCTCTTCATCTCTTTTGACCAGCGAAAAACGATCGAGCTTGCAAGCCATGTGGTTTAGTACTTGGTCGCCAGTAATGAACGATTTGCAGGACTTGCATCCCCTGTTGAACGTGAAACTGTCGTCTTCTATCTCTATGCCGCTATTTTTTATGTCTTTATTATCCATAAGTGATATTTGTCATTCAATAAAACTGCAAAAATACAAAATTAATTCTATTGCGCAATTTTTTTTAGTTGCATCGACAGATTGATGATGATTGCTTTTTTTTTGCCTCCCCAATGAACTTGTTAGCGAACAATGCAAATATATGGAGTTTTTTTAAGGAATGCTTAGCTTCTATTATGGTAATTATTTTATATTTGCAAAATGTAAATGTTCTTTTTTTTATAGCACAACAGATTGTTAATTAATTAAAATAAAGAGATTATGAAAGTTTATGTTAACGACATCGAAGTTAAAACGTATTATGGCGCCAAGGTGAAAGCGGCAGTCACTGCTTTTTTGCGCAAACAGCAATTGCCCATCAATCTTGAAGGCATTGAAGTCCGCGACCAGTGGAATAATGTGATTGACATGAATGGTGCGATACAATCGAACAGCAGGATTTATATAAAAATATAGATTTTCATCATGAAAACCATGTTCAAATCAGTTTTTTTTGCCGCCTTGTTTTTCTCGGTGACAATTTCTTGCAAACAGCAGCCTGAAGAACAAAGGATATATGTTGTGTCAGCCAACGACTTGCACGCAGCTCTTGATAATTTCCCCAATGCAGCCGGAGTTGTTGACAGCCTGCGTACCGTTCACCCTGACCTTCTGCTTCTAAGCGCAGGCGACAATCGCTCTGGCAACCCAATAAACGACCGTTTTGATAAAATAGCCTATCCGATGGTGGCTTTGATGAATGCAACGGGTTTCGATGCTTCGGCATTTGGCAACCATGAGTGGGACGGCGGCCCGAAGGCTTTGTCAGATGTGGTGAATTGGTCGGAATTCCCTTATTTGTGTGCCAACGTAACTTTCGACGATAGTCTTGGCATTCCTTGCCAGCCTTACAAAATCTTTGAACGTAATGGCTTGAAGATTGCCGTGGTAGGCTCAATTCAGGTGGGCAAAAACGGAATACCTGATTTTCACCCTAAACATTCGGCCGGCTCGCATTTCACTGATATCACTACAGCGCTCCCTAAATTTGAATTCCTCCGAGACAGTTGTGATTTGGTGTTCCTTCTTTCGCACTGCGGTCATGAGACCGAACGTGAGCTTTCTCAACAGTTCCCATGGCTTGATGCCATTTTTGGCGGTCACAGCCATACCAGGGTCGCCGAGACAACATTGGTTAACGGAGTCCTTGTTACACAAGCTGAATATAAACTCAAATATTTGACACTTAGCACCTTTACGCTTAAAGACGGCAAGGTGGTTGACAAAAAGCAAGACCTTATCCCAACAGCGACTGCCGCAAACAAGAACGAGAAGATTCAGGCTATGGTTGACGAGTTTAACAATACCGACATCTTTGAAAGGGAACTGGCTTATAACGAAGCCGACATATATGATATCGGGTCATTAGGGTGTCTTTTGGCCGATGCCATACGCAATGTGGCAGGTACTGACCTCGCTTTCCAAAACTATGGTGGAGTTCGTTTCTATGACACTCTCCATAAAGGACCGTTCACACTTAAGAAACTCTATACCCTTGATCCTTTTGACAACGAAATAATTCGTTTTGAACTTACAGGTAAAGAAATTGTGAGCATGCTTGCTGTGGCATATCCAACCGACAATTGCATAGGCCCGGCTCTTTGCTCTGGTTGTACTTATAGTTATAAGATAACCAATGGCGAAATGACTGACATTGAAGTCACGCTTGACAATGGCAAGCCATTGGAAATGGACAAGAAATACACTGTAGTGATGAATAGTTATATGGCCTCGGTGTTCGATTATGAGCATGAAGACGAAGGCACTGCTGTTTTTGCTTCTTCAAACGAGATGTCAATGGAATATCTCAAAACACATCCTAAAATCAATTATTCTGGTGTCGTACGAACATTTGAGAAAAAATAATTAAATATGAAACACATAAAATATGTCATAGCAGTTTTGCTGCTTTTTATATGTTTTGGACAGGCTAATGCCCAAACAGGACAACCAACTGAACTGATTTTGGTGTCGCAGCCAACCATGAGTTATCAAGATGACGGGGTGAGACTTTATTATGACCTGCAAAACATTGGCACCAAGCGCTACAAGGGCAAGGTTTACATTTATCTTGACCCTGACAATGGCTATTATTATGCCGCTAAAAAGGTCCGCATCTGCAAAGGAAGAATCAAAAGGGTGAAAATAGATGTGCCTACAGCCGGATTGATGAAAGACAGCTTGTACACCGTAATGCCGTACTATTCAATAGGCTCTCAACTTCATTCGTTTACCATTTTTGAGGACTTCGGCCTGTTGTCGTTCCGCATCAGCCAACCAGCACAAAACAAGTATGTGGTGGTAAAGCCTTTGCGCAAGCCTTATAGTTACACTTGTTCGCCTAATGCAACACGCTATTATTATGATGGATACTATCGCGCAAAGCAAGTGAATTTATACTATTCCATGCCTTACCATCATACCTATCAGTATCATCATTTGCCAAATCATGGATACTATGGACCTTATTATGTGACACCTCAAGGAAATCCAATGACATATCCTTATAATAATCCACCTAAGCCAAACAACAGCTGGAATCATACAACACCTCCAAGACCCATTACAACTTACAATCCTCCACAACCAAATCCTGTTCCACATAATAATGGCACAAGCCTTAACCCGAATAACCAGGCATCGGTGCATCAAAGCTCCCCAGGAAGCATGAGCTCAAACAATGCCATTCAGCAAAACAATGGCAATAACAATCAAGGTGGCACCCATGACGGCAACAATGCTGGTGTGAACAACCATAATGCCACTCAGCATAATAGCCAAAATCAAAGCGGAACCGCAGGCAGAAACGGTGCCACGAGTCGTAACAATACCACGACAGGCAATGTGAACAGCCAGTCAACATCAGGCACAACCGAAAGAACAGGTACAACGACATCGGGTAGGAACAACGCTGCTACAGCAGGAAGTTCAAATGCCGGAACTTCGACAAGCGGTGCCACAGGACGAACAAACACTACCACAACGCAACGCACTGGCAGTACCAACAATGGAAATGATTCAGGCACCAATGGAAGTGCTTCGTCAAGAGCTGTACGTCAGGCCACAACACAAAGCAATTCAAACAATTCAACTGACCAAAACACTGGAGCTACAACCAGAGATGGTGGTGCAAGAACTCAATCGTCAACAAGAAGTAATTGATAATAAGTTGATTATATAAAATTGCGCTAATGTTTTGCGTTTTTTTTAAGTTTGGCACGAAATATGAATATACCAAATTGAACTAAGTATTAACCTTTTGAAAACCAAGTACCATGAAAACGTTGAAAGTAATATCAACATTCCTGTTAATGACAGTGATGTTTTCTGCCAAGGCACAAGATTATTTTCCGGCAGAATTAGTTTTGGTGTCGCAACCTACAATGATGTACTACTATGATGAAATAAGAATATACTACGATGTTCAAAACATCGGTGACGAGCGTTACAGGGGCTATTTCTACACATATCTTGATCCTGACAACGGCTCGTACTATTCGCGTCAATACGTGCGTGTGAGACCTGGCGACATCAAGAGAATAGTGGTGACAATACCTTCCTACAGGCTGAATCCATACTATGATTACGTAGTTATGCCATATTACGGCATAGGAGGCGAACTCTATTCGCTCACCTCATTCGATTACTTCGAGCCTATACAGTTCTGCTGGCATGACCGCCGTTCCACCTTCCTTGTGACAACGGTGCCTCCACGCATATATTATTACAACCGTCCTATAGGCCCGCGCTATTATTACGATGGATATCGTCCTTACATACACCCTGGCTATAATCCTAATCCCGTCCACCACACATACGCATATCACCATCGTTATGGAGGCTATCCTGCCACTCACTACAACATCTATGTTGAGCACTATGGACAACCATACAACAGCGGAAATGCTTCGCAAAACAATGGCAACACAAGCCTGAGTGGCTCAAACCAGGCGCGTGTACACTCTTCAGGAAACGCTGGGAGCATGAGTAGTAATGAAGCAACTAATAACAACAGCCGTCCGTCGGGAAACGGTGGAGCCGTCACTCGTCCATCGAACAGCGGTAGTGCAGTTGGACACTCAACTGGTGGCAATGGCAGAACAGGCGCAACGGTAGTCCGCCCGTCTGGTTCAAACAATAGTCAAGCTTCTCCTTCGGGAAATAGCGGCAGGACAGGAACTACTGTAACTCGCCCATCAAACTCAAATAGCAATGAGAACCGACCTTCCGAAAATGGCAGCAGCGTTACACGTCCTTCTGGCACAAACACTTCTGTGACACGTCCTGCAGTACGCAATAATGCCGATAACAACAGTAGCACGGTGTCTCGTCCATCTATTGGCAACACCAGCTCAACCGTAAGACGCTCAGAAAGTTCAAATGTGACACGTCCTGCAAGCAGCTGCTCGACCAGCAACTATAACAGCCGCAACTCAAGCCACAGCAACAACAGCTCTTCAAGCAGTTATGATAACTCAAGTCGTAGCAGCAACAATAGCGGTAGCTCTTCAAGCCGCAGTTCGTCGGTGGGCTCAAGTGAAAATGCAAGTCGTACAAGCAGCTCGTCGGTGCGCTCAAGCGAAAACGCAAGTCGTACAAGCAGCTCGTCAGGCCGTAGCAGCAGATAACCAACACATTTTATCAAACTTTTTAAGGAGGGCAACCTCCTTTTTTTGTGTCTATTTTTCTATCTTTGCAAGTTGAAAGATGGAAAGAAAATGAATAGAATCCGGTTTTTGTTATTGTTGGCGACGGTGGCTTTATGTGGCTGCAAGCAAAAAAGTCAAGATTATGCAGGAAAGTGGAAAGTCGTAAATGTTAATATGGAATTTGACGAGAATAAATATACACCAGACATGGTTAGGCAGGTCGGACTGTCGGAAAAATCAAATGAGATAACCATCGGTTCCGACTCTTCAATGGTTTATGTGAGTTGTGGTGACACCCTTTCTGGTAAACTGAATTTGCGAGATGGAGTGCTATATTGCGGGAATGTCGAATTTGCAACATTAAGAAAAGACACCATAGTCGAAACCAAACGAACCGTCATGGGAGAGGTGAAGATAAAATACTGTCGTGAATGGAATTGAGCCAGGTTAGTCTGTGGGTTTTAACAAAACAATATAATAATGCTGATAGACGAAGTTAAAAATATAGCAATAGAAGAATACAATTACGATTTGCCAGAGCATCGCATAGCAAAATATCCTCTTGCCGAAAGGGATGCGTCAAAACTATTGGTTCTTCAGAATGGTGAGATAAAAGAGTCGCATTTTGGAAAGATTGGCGATTTTTTACCTAACAATACTATGCTTGTGTTCAACGAGACAAAGGTTGTCAGGGCACGCCTGCAGTTCAAGAAGGAGACTGGCTCGTCGGTTGAGATTTTTTGTTTGGAGCCAGAGTCCGACTATCAAGTGGCTTTTGCCGCGACAGCAACCGTCAGATGGAGATGCCTTGTAGGAAACTCGAAGCGTTGGAAAGATGGGATATTGTCCATGGAAATTCAAATTGAAGATGCTCAAGTGGTGTTTTCCGCAAAACGAATAGAGAAAAACGATGATTATTCTCTTGTTGAGTTCTCGTGGACTCCAACTCACCATTCATTTGCCGATGTGTTAAATGCGGCAGGTGTCATGCCCTTGCCCCCATATCTTCATCGTGATGCAGAGCAGTCGGATGTTGAACGTTATCAGACCGTGTTTGCGCATTACGAAGGCTCAGTGGCCGCACCTACTGCAGGCTTGCATTTCACTAATGAACTTATCCAACAATTGGAAGACAAGGGCGTGTCTTTCGATAAAGTGACCCTACATGTTGGCGCTGGCACATTTCGTCCTGTTGCCACATCTTTGATAGGAGAGCATAATATGCACTCTGAAACAATAATAGTGAAACGCAGTTTTATTGTCAATCTGATAGATAAGATTGATGGTAATATTATACCTGTTGGCACCACAAGTACCAGAACGCTTGAGAGTCTTTATTGGTTTGGCGTTATGATAAAAGAGGATGGCTTGGAAAACAGGGACCTTCATCTTTCTCAATGGTATCCGTATTCCGACCATGATGAAATAGACGCGCTCAAGTCGCTGCATAACATTGTTGATTATCTCGATTATAATGGACTGGATACGTTTCAAGCAACTACCGCACTTATGATCGCGCCTTCATATAAGATGCGGATTGTTGATGGACTTATTACTAATTTCCATCAACCTCAAAGCACTTTGTTGCTGCTTGTGTCTGCGCTTATTGGAGAAAAATGGAAAGAGTGCTACAGATATGCTCTTGACCATGATTTTCGTTTCCTCAGCTATGGTGACAGTTGCTTTTTTTTGCCAATAGGCAATAATGCTAAATAAAAAGGAGAAAACGTGCTGTTTTTTTTTTTTTTTTTGCTGTTCACTTTCATTGGTATGCTTTTTGCTTATTTTTGCGAATGAATTTATTATTAAAACTAAATAACATGAAAAAGACATTGGCATTGGCCGTTGCTGCATTTTTTGCTGTAAATATGGCCGGAATCACAACTCTTTGTGCACAAGATGTAAAAAAAGAGGTGGCAAAGAAAGAAATCAAGAAAGAAACAAAGGATGTCAAACTTGGAAAGAAAGAGACTGATGCCACTTGTGGTGCTATAAACAAGGTGAAGGCAGAAGAGACAACTGAGAAGAGAGTTGTTCATAAAAAGGTCAAAAAGGAAGAATTGAAAGAACTTCAAAGACTGGACAAAAAAGAATGTGCCAAGATGAACGGCAAAAAACCTGATAAGGAAATGAAGAAAGAAGTCAGGATAGAAGGCAAGAATGCCGAAAGCAAAGTCAAGAGGGAAGCGGATGCAAAAGATAAAAAGGCAGCCAAAACGGAAACAAACAAGAAGAAATAAACTTATAACAAACAAGTCATGAAAAAAGTATTCTTAACGTTAGGCTTTGTGGCTGCTATGTCATTGGCTGCCATGTCACAGGTGACAGTCAAATCGACAAACAACACTAGCGCTGTAACCGTAAAGGGTTCTGACAAACAAAACAACGTATCGGTGTCAACACCAAAAACAACTACCACTACAGTTAAGGTAGGCAATGCAGTGACAACTGTTAACAATGCAGCCAATCAGGCTTCGACTACTGTTGCCAATGCAGCCAATACAGCATCAAATGCAGTTAACACAGCCGTGACTACAGGCAAAAATATTGTAAATGCTGTCAATACAGCCAATAGCAATGCCCAAGCACAAACTGTTACGGTAGCCAATACTGCCAGCGAGACGGCAAGTAGCGTTGTGACGAGTGCTGCATCTTCAGCACAAACAGCTGCCACTACCGCTGCTACCACTGTTGCTACCGAGACAAATTCAACTCTGAACAATGTTGTTAACGTAGTTAAGGAAGTTTCCATTGCCGCAGCAAAAGAGAAACTCGCCAACTCGAATGTTAGCGTAGCAGAGAAAGTGCAAACCGTTATGGAACTACTTAAAACTTATACAAACTCAAGCAACAAATAATTGTTGTTGGTAAGCGCTAAGGTTAAAAACAAATGAGGAGGCAAGCCTCCTCATTTTTATTTTTCGCGTTTCAGAAGCATATTGGCGTATGCCATCAAAATGTTTTTTGAGTCCTTTGGCCTGTCAATTTGTTCCAAAATGGAGTTGGCATTGTCATAGAATTCTTGAATGCGCTTTTCTGTCACTTCTTTGATGCCAATCTTGTTGTAAATGTTTTTAACTTCAGTTATCTTGTCGGTGTTGTCAATTTGGCGTTTGCCCGAGAAAATGTCGGAGAGTTTTCTTCTGTCGCTGTCCGAGGCCAAGTCCAGGGCTTTGAGATATAGGTAAGTCTTTTTGTTTTCTATGATGTCGCCTCCTATGGCCTTGCCAAAAACATCTTGGTTGCCGTAGCAGTCAAGCAGGTCGTCTTGAAGCTGGAATGCCATGCCTATATTTATGCCGAAATCGTATATCATTTGCCTGTCTTTGCTTGTTGCCTCCGCACATACCGAACCTGCATCAAGGGCTGTTGCCAGAAGGACAGCTGTCTTAAGGCGTATCATTTTAAGATAGTCGTCAACGCTGACATTGTTGGCTGTTTCAAAGTCGAGATCCAATTGTTGCCCTTCGCACACCTCGCACGACACTTTTGCTACCAGCCTTGCAATTTCGTTTGGGTTGACTGGTGATTTGAACGCGAGTTCGATGGCTTTGGCAAACATGACATCTCCGGATAATATGGCTTGGTTGCTTCCCCATTTTTTAAAAACAGTGGGTTTGCCACGGCGAACAGGGGCGTTGTCCATGATGTCGTCATGAACCAAAGTAAAGTTGTGGAAAGTCTCAAGGGCTAGCGCCGGATATAAAGCTTTGTCAGGGTCGCCTCCAAAAAGGTTGCAAGCAATTAGGCAAAGCATGGGCCGCAGGCGTTTCCCACTCTGATTTATGATGTAAGAAACGGGCTCGTATAGTCGTGAAGGAACGCCGTCAAAACTGCAACTTTCAATAAAAGAGGCAAATTTGCCGTTCAATTGTTCTATTCTTTCCATATTTATTGATTTCTTGTTTTTTTGCAAAAATACATTTTTTAAGTCTATTCCTGATTGCAGATGTAAAAAAAATCATGTGTTAGACCAATAAAAGTCTAAATTTGGAGCGATATTTGCTATATTCAATAAAACAAAGATAAAAAATGAAGAAATATGCATTGCTTGCAGCTGTAACAGCTGTCTTGTCGTTTTCCGCTTGCAATACTGCCCAAAAAATGTACGATGCAGGTGACTATGACGGTGTCATACAAAAGTTGGCTGCCCGTGCTGAGTCGGGTCGCCTTAATAATAAGAATTTCAATATATTGGCGAACTCATACCACAATGCAAACCAGTCGGACCATGAACGGATAATGCAACTTAAGGCGTCTGGACAACCTGACGTGTGGCCAGAGGTGTATCAACGCTACAAGAGCATGAAAGACCGTGGTAATGCTTTGTCTATAATGAGCAAAACCGACAAACAGGCCATGAACTATGCCAAACTTGACCTCGATTCGGAACTTGTAGAGTCTAAGCTGAAAGCAGAACGCTATCTGGTGGCCAAAACAAAATCCTTGATTGGTAACGGCGACTCTAATAGCATGGCTGATGCCAAAAGGTTGTTGGTGCAACTGCAACGAGCAAATCCTGAAAATTCCGAGATAGCCGACTTGAAACAAAGAATAATTGTTGGCTCTGCCGAAACAATGCTTCTTACATTCGACAACAACAGCGGAATCAGGCTGACGGCCAATTTTGTGAATGAGTTGCTGAAACCTTCTGCCAATGTGCCAAAACTTTGTGTTGAAGAACAACGACATACAGACTATGACCTTATAGTAAATATTCGCCTTGACGATATGGTCGTAACTCCTGAACGAACAGATGCTGTGTCTTTCACCGAATCAAAAGAAGGCCTTGAAGCTCAAGTGATTGACAAGACTGACAGCAAATCGTTGACCATAAAAGGTATGGTTGAGTATTACGGGGACAATGGCAAAATCTTGCGTCTTGCCACACCGTTTGAGGTTATGTCCACTTTCCAGCACGACTATTCCGAGGTTAAAGGAAACTTGGAGGTGTGCTCCCAACATACGATTGATATGGTTAAGGCTGGCCGAATACCATTCCCGACCGATGAAAGTCTTGCCGTTGATGCGGCTTCCAAACTGAATAGCTTGTTGATGGAACAATTGAGATAAAAATTAAGGCGCAAATCTGCGCCTTAATTTTTTTTGTCCTTATTTTGTCCACGTCGTTCCGTCCTTGCCGTCCTTGAGCGTGATGCTCAGCTTGGCAAGGTTGTCACGGATGATGTCGCTGGTGGCCCAGTCTTTTTTGGCGCGGGCTTCCTTGCGTATGTTGATGATTACTTGCATCAGTCCGTCAACGAGGCCGTTGTCGCCGGCTGATGTCTCGTTGTCGGTGAGACCCAGAATGTCATAGACGAAGTCGTTGAAGAGTTTGTTGAGTTGCTCCAGTTCTGTCGGGTTGATTTGCATCTTTCCGTCTTTCAATGAGTTAACTATCCTAACAGCTTCAAAAAGGTTTGCTATGGCGACGGAACTGTTGAAGTCGTCGTTCATTGCATCGTAGCAGTCGTTCTTGATTTTCTCCACATCCAGGTTGGCTGCGCCTTCGGTGGCTTTGAGTGTCTTGGCCGTCTTCACGGCTTCCATGAGGCGGTTGTATCCCTTTTCGGCGGCTTGAAGAGCCTCGTTAGAGAAATCAACTGTACTGCGGTAATGTGCCTGGAGAATGAAGAAGCGGATGGTCATGGGACTGTAGGGCTGTGCAATCATCTCTTCGCCCTTGGCGTTGATGTGGCTTCCGTTGAAGAACTCGTCAAGAGTGATGAAGTTGCCCAACGACTTGCCCATCTTCTGCCCGCCAATGGTAATCATGTTGTTGTGCATCCAGAATTTGACTGGTTGCTTGCCGTTGGCAGCCATTGATTGTGCTATCTCGCTCTCGTGGTGGGGAAACATTAAATCCATGCCACCGCCATGTATGTCGAAAGTCTCGCCAAGATATTTGCATCCCATTGCAGAGCATTCCATGTGCCAGCCAGGGAAGCCGTCGCTCCATGGTGAAGGCCAGCGCATGATGTGTTTAGGTTCTGCTTTCTTCCACAAGGCAAAGTCAACAGGATTGTGTTTTTCTTCTTGGCCATTCAAATCGCGCGTGGTGTTGAGCATCTCCTCGAAGTTGCGGCCTGACAGTATGCCGTAAGGGTGTTCCTTGTTATATTTCTCAATGTCGAAATACACAGATCCGTTCTCGATGTAGGCGAAGCCGTTGTCGAGAATCTTCTGTATCATGGCAATCTGTTCGATGATGTGTCCCGAGGCGTGAGGCTCTATTGAGGGACGAAGCACATTGAGCTTGTCCATGGCGGCGTGGTAGCGGTTGGTGTAGTATTGTGCCACCTCCATAGGCTCAAGGTTCTCAAGACGGGCTTTCTTGGCAATCTTGTCCTCGCCTTCGTCGGCATCATGCTCGAGATGACCCACATCAGTGATGTTGCGCACATAACGGACTTTATATCCCAAGTGCTGCAGGTAGCGGAACACAAGGTCGAAGGTGATGGCCGGACGTGCGTGACCCAAGTGGGCATCGCCATATACGGTGGGACCGCAAACATACATGCCAACGTGTGGCGCATTGAGTGGCTTGAAAGGCTGTTTGCAGCGCGAAAGGCTATTGTAGATGTATAATGCGTTTTCCATGATAGTTTTTTTAGAGTGCAAAGGTAATATATTTTGTTGAATTGTTTGCTTGTTGTTTT
Source organism: Bacteroidales bacterium (assembly GCA_045616045.1). Classification (GTDB taxonomy): domain Bacteria; phylum Bacteroidota; class Bacteroidia; order Bacteroidales; family F082; genus Limimorpha. Next base: position 20,242 of record JAZLGA010000008.1, read on the forward strand.
GTTTATTTGTTTAAAAGAACTTGTGCATACAAGACACGAGACGCAATAATCCCTGACGATTTAGTCATAGTCAATGGTTATCGTCATAGTCATAGTCGATAGTCATCGTCATTCTAGCACTCCCCATAGTTTCTCCATAAGCCACTCCGCGCCCATCTCAATTCTGCTGAAGGCGAACCATTTCTTGCCCAGGTCTTTCAGTGAGGCTCCTATGTGATAGACGGCATCATCGATAAGCATAAAGCGGTCGTGTGCGTTTGTGAAAGTGTGAACACTGACGGGGCTGTATTGTGTGTTGTGCAGGTCGATGTCGTTTTGCAGGGCTGGGCTTGTTTGCCGTGTGTAGATTGTCGCTTCAACATGTTCGCCCCGCTTGTCCAGCAGGTTCAGCACGGTGTCGTCGATGTAGTTGTCGATTAGGATGATGCGCCGTTTTGCGTTTCTGATAAGGTCGCTGGCGAAACGGTGTGCGTCGAACACTTGTCCGTCGAAGAAAACGCCTTCCAATGGTGGTAGGGTAGTGCGAAGAAAAAACTCTATTTTCTCGGAATGTTCGTTTAGCATTGTTTGTTGGCTCTCTATACGGCTTTCAATCCTTTCAAGACGCTGGTTTATGGCGTAGCCTTTCAGCAGGTAGTCTTTCAGCACACGGTTGGCCCATTGACGGAACAGAATGCCGCGTTGTGACTTTATGCGATAGCCTACTGAGAGAATCATGTCTAGATTGTAATATTCAACAGAATATGTTTTGCCATCGGTTGCAGTTGTCGCAAAATTTGCGACAACTGGCATGTTTGCCAATTCTTCTTTTAAAGCATTGTTAACGTGTTTCCCAATGGTCTTTATGTCTCTGCCGAATAGTTCTGCCATCTGATGACGGTTTAGCCAAACGTTCTCATTCTCCAATCTGACTTTAAGCTGTGTATTCCTGTCGGGCTGATAAAGTATTATTTCTCCTTTGTCTTGCATTGCGATGGATTTTTCCCCAAAGGAAAGAAACAAAAAGAAAACCATCCGTTGAACAAACGTTTATAGTCGTTAGTAATCGTTTAAAAATGGATATATGTCTGAAAAACAGCATGTTGTCACAAACGATGTCTCGAAGTTTGATTGGCACACAAAAAAACTGGCAGGGAATTTCTCTGCCCGTTGGCTTATTGCCTTCGGCAATGAGCTAAAGGTTGCAAATCCATGTGTTATGCTTGGGCTATGGGATTACAAATTCTGAGTCCTGACTTCTAAAAATCATTCCATCACAACACGCCTTGTGGCAAGGGCCTTCTTAGTTTCAATTTGCATCATATAAACGCCAGCCCCATAACGGCTCAAATCGCATTCAAAATTGTTGCCCGAAACTATGTTTTCAAGCACTTTCTGCCCCATGGAATTGAACACGCTCACACGGAGCAAATCTTTCGTCTCGATGGTGACAAGACCGATGGTGGGGTTGGGGTAGATGGTTGCGGCTATAGTGCCATTCTCCTCGTCGACTCCCATGACGATCTTCTGAATGCCAACGGCAACCTTAACATCAAAGTTGGGCATGATGAAGGCATAGGTGTAAGCAGATTCGCTTGCGTTCTTTGAATACACATGTACTGTTTGAGTTGGATTATCATGGTTGTAAACAGTGATGGTTTTTATGTCATAGCCGTCTTCACCGGTGATATAAATCAGAATCTCTTCTCCTTTTTGCTCCTCTCCCGTTGAGGTGTTTTAAGGCTCCACCTTCTGTCACTTCCTCTATTTCAATACTATGTGGAATACAAGCATTTTCTTTTTTGATAAATAAAGCAGAAAAAATTCCGACTGACAATTTGTCATTTCACCAAAATGTTGTACCTTTGCAAGTTCATTAAAAAAACAAAAGATGAAAATATCATATAACTGGCTGAAGCAGTATGTGAACTGCGACTATGAAGCCGAGAAGATAGGCGAGATTCTGACCTCTACGGGTCTTGAAGTGGAAGACTTGACTCCTTTTGAGTCTGTTAAAGGCGGACTTAAAGGCGTTGTAGTGGGCAAGGTGCTGACTTGCATCGACCACCCCGATTCCGACCACTTGCACATCACAACAGTAGACTGTGGCGGAGAGGAACCGTTGCATGTTGTTTGCGGTGCTCCTAATGTTGCTGCCGGACAGAAAGTCCTTGTTGCCACCATCGGCACTGAGCTGTGGAAGGGCGAAGAACACTTCACCATAAAGAAAGGCAAGATACGCGGCGAAGTGTCGGAAGGCATGATATGTGCCGAGGACGAGCTTCAGCTTGGCAGCTCGCACGAAGGTGTTATGGTGTTGCCCGACAATTTTGAGGCGGGACGCCCCGCATCTGACTATTTCCATGTCGAACATGACTATACATACGAGATAGGCCTTACAGCCAACCGCTCCGATGCGGCTTCGCATATAGGCTCTGCACGTGACCTTGTCGCAGCTCTCAATCATAACAACAAAGACTTAAAATATGCCATCAAAAGGCCTTCTGTCGATAACTTCATGGTGGATGACCATAGCAATGACATAGATGTCGTTGTAGAAGACACAAATGCTTGCCCACGCTATAGCGGTGTCACCATTAGCGGTGTCAAGGTCGGCCCGTCGCCCGAATGGCTCAGAAACCGTCTCGCCGCAGTGGGCTTGCGTAGCATTAACAACGTAGTTGACATAACCAATTACGTGCTCATGGAGGTGGGACAGCCTCTCCATGCTTTTGACGCCGATATGGTAAAAGGGAATAAGGTGGTCGTGAAATGTCTGCCAGAAGGCACCCCTTTCATAACCCTTGACGGCGTTGAACGCAAATTGGCCTCAACAAACCTTATGATATGCAATGCCGAAGAACCCATGTGCATGGCAGGAGTGTTTGGCGGCGCCAAATCGGGAGTGACCGAAAAGACTGTTAATGTGTTCCTTGAAAGTGCTTATTTCAACCCGACTTCCATACGTAAGACATCTAAGATGCATGACCTGCAGACCGACGCGTCTTTCCGCTACGAGCGCGGTGCAGACCCGAACATAACCATATATGCACTGAAACGTGCTGCAATGCTTATAAAGGAATTGGCAGGCGGCAAAATATCCTCGGAAATAAAGGATATCGTGAATTTGGACCTTGCTCCAGCCCGTGTCGAACTTAAATATGGTTATCTTGATAAGGTGGCAGGCAAGCATATTGGTCATGAAGAAACAAAGAACATATTGCGTAGTCTCGATTTCAAGATAGTTGAAGAAAACGACGACACTCTTCTACTTGATGTTCCCACTTGCAAGGTCGATGTCACACGTCCTGCAGATGTGGTCGAAGAAGTGCTTCGTATATATGGCTACAATAATATTGAAATACCAACTCGCATAACTGCTTCGATAGGAAAAAGGCCAAATCCAGATGCCAACAAGTTGCAACAGAAAATATCCGACATGCTTGCATTTAACGGCTTCTACGAGATGATGAACAACTCTCTCACCAAGGCAGCCTATACTGAAGATTTCCCGGCGTTCAATCCGGAAAAGAATGTTAAGATATTGAACCCATTGAGCAGCGATCTTAATGTTATGCGTCAGACCTTGCTTTGGGGCGGACTTGAGACCATGTCGTTCAACATGAACCGTCGTGTTGCTGATATGAAACTATTTGAGTTTGGCCATGTCTATGAATATGATGCAGAAGCGAAAAAAACAGAAGTCTCGCTTTCGCCTTATAGCGAACACGCTTGTTTGGACATTTTCATGACAGGCAATAGGGAAAACGAACTTTGGAATGCCAAACAGCAAAGCACCGATTTCTTTGACTTGAAACGTTGCGTCAATGGCATATTGAAAGAAATGCATATTGAAACAAATAAGATGGAAACCCTTGAAACGGTGTTGCCTCATTTTGAATATGCTTTGACATATAAGATAAACGATGTCGAAACCGTTACCTTAGGAAAACTTTCCAAGTCGTCAACAAAACTGTTTGACATAAAACGCGACGTGTTCTATGCAACTGTCAATTGGACCAAACTTTGTGCAGCTTACGCCAATACAAAGGAAATCACATTCAGCCAATTGCCGAAGTTCCCGTCGGTGCGCCGTGACCTGGCAATGATTTTTGACAAGAATGTCAGGTTTGATGAGGTCAGACGCATAGCAATGCAAGCCGACAACAAGACTCTTCAGTCGGTTGGCTTGTTTGACGTTTACGAGGGAGACAAGATACCCCAAGGCAAGAAACAGTATGCTATGAGTTTTGTGCTTATGTCGAGACAGAATACACTTACCGATAAGGTTATTGACAAGACAATGACCAAGATACAAGCGGCCATAGAACAACAATTTGGTGCAACATTGAGATAATCGGAGATGGATTTGCAAACCATAAAAAACCGTTATAAACTGATTGGCAACAACCAACAGTTTAACCGTGCTATCGAGGTGGCGGTTCAGGTGGCCTCGACAGACCTCACTGTGCTTATAACAGGTGAGAGTGGTACTGGTAAAGACGTGTTTCCTAAAATAATCCACGACTTCAGCTCGCGCAAACAAGGCAATTATTTTGCTATTAATTGCGGTGCCATACCTGAAGGAACTATCGATTCTGAACTTTTTGGACACGAAAAGGGCGCTTTTACCGGTGCTGTTGCTGACCGCAAAGGCTATTTTGAGATAGCCAACATGGGAACGCTTTTCCTTGATGAGGTCGGCGAGTTGCCCTTGTCAACGCAGGCTCGTCTTCTTAGAGTGCTTGAAAACGGCGAATATATCAAAGTCGGTGGCTCTAAAGTCATGAAGACAGACGTCCGTATTGTGGCTGCAACCAATGTTAATCTGCCACTTGCTATAGAAAAAGGAAATTTCCGCGAGGACCTGTACTATCGTCTCTCCACCGTGCCAGTAACAATACCGCCACTACGTGAACGCAAGGACGACATCTATCTTTTGTTCCGCAAATTCGTTAGCGACTTTTCCGAACGACATCACATATCTTCATGTAAGACCCTAACACCCGAAGCACGCAGCCTTTTGGAAAATTATAGTTGGGAAGGAAACATACGGCAACTGAAAAATGTCACCGAACAAGTCTCCATTATGGAAGCTGGTGACGTTGTTGATGAGGATGTCTTGAAAAAATATCTTCCTGTGCTGCGAAAAAACACTATGCCGATGGTTCTTGCCTCACATAAGGAAAACTACCAGGGCATAAACGACGCAGACGTACGTGACCTTTTGTATAAAGTGCTGTTTGACATGCGCAAGGAAATAAGCGACCTTCGCCAAAAAGTGGATAGCCTGTTGGCAAATGGATATGTGGAACACGCCCAGATGACACCATTGCATCAGATGACTAACAGCACTGTCATGTCACAACAGAACTTCCATAATGAACAGGCACGAAAGACTCCTGAAGACCACGAATATATCGAAATTGTGCCTTCAGAGGAACAATTTGCCGAGAACAACGACCTCTCGCTCGAAAAACAGGAGATTGCGACAATAACAAAGGCCTTGGAGAAACATAACGGAAAACGCAAAGATGCCGCAAAGGAATTGGGTATTAGCGAACGTACGCTTTATAGAAAAATAAATGAGTTTGGAATAAAATGAAAATGGTGAACAAAGTGCCGGTGATGTTTTTGATTATGCTGCTCGCATTAAGCGGGTGTGGCATCTATTCTTTCACGGGTGCCTCTATACCGCCTGAAGCCAAGACAGTGGCGGTGCTTTATTTCCCGAATCACGCCCAACTCGTAAATCCCACCCTTAGCACTGAATTTACCGACGCTTTGCGTAATGCCGTTATGAACCAAACATCGCTCGAGATGATAGAAAGTAATGGAGACCTGGTTTTTGAGGGCGAAATAACCGATTACAACACCACACCAGTGGCAATTACAGCCACCCAGACAGCTGCACTTAACCGCCTCTCTGTTACTGTGAACGTGAGATTCATAAACACAATTGACGAAACAAAAAATTTTGAGTCGAAGTTTACGCATTATGAGGACTACCCTAGCGAACAAGACCTAAACTCTGTGCAGGAAACACTTACGCCAACAATTATTGACGCCATTGTAGAAGACATCTTCAACAAGGCCCTTGTGAACTGGTAAAACTATAGCAAAATGGAAACAGATACCTTAATATCAATGCTTAAAAACCCAATGTCGGTAGATGACAGCCTCATCGGACAATTGCATGATATGGCAATCGAATATCCTTATTTTGCCTTGCCTCATTCGCTCTTGGCCGCCGCAAAAACAAAAATTGGAGATGTCAATGTCGACAGTTTTGTGGCCAAGGCCGCACTTGCTGTAAAAGACAGACAGAAACTTCAGCCGTTCATACATGACTTCTGCTTAGAAAAGATGTGTGAAGAAGTTCGTGAAAGTGCTGAGATAGAGAATGATTCCCCTGCTTCTAAAGATTCCGCTGGAGCTCCAGAAAACAATGTTGGGTCTGTTGAAAGCAAATTGGATGAAATTGTAGTGCAACCAAGCGACTTCAATGCTTTTGTTGAACCTGTGCCAGACGATAATGTTGATGAAACACCTGGTCAGGAAACAATTGCCGAAGGTGTCGAGACTGTTGAAACACAAGCGGAAGAGGAAGAACCTGATAAAACAGAACCTTTGTATGATAATGTCGAAAACAGTGCTGACATCATAAGTGAACAAACTTTCATAATACCGGAAATAAATCTTAACGGAAGCCGTGAGGAACTTGCAGCAGGAATGTCTCTTCTCGACGAGAAGAAAAAGTCGTTGGACGAGCTGAAGGAAATGATAGCGATGCGGTTGAGGCAGATTGAAGATGAAAAGCAGAAAGAGGCCACCGAACAACCCAAGCGAAAACTTACCAAAGCAGAACTCATCGACAAGTTCATTGCCGATAATCCCAGCATTTCCAGACATAAGGCAGAATTCTTCAACCCTATCACAGTGGCACGCTCCAGCAACCGTGACGAAGAAAATATTATTAGCGAAACATTGGCTAAAATCTATGCAAATCAGGGCTTTTTTGACAAAGCAATTTCAACTTATCAAAATTTAATGTTGAAATATCCTGAAAAAAGTGTTTACTTTGCAGCCCGAATTGAAGAAATAAAAGAAAATCAAATAAAATAATAGAATTATGTACACATTAGTAGTAGTTTTAATCCTGATAATCAGTGTTTTATTAGGTCTTGTGGTTCTGGTTCAGAACTCAAAAGGAGGAGGTTTGGTGTCCAATTTGGGCAGCGCAAACCAAATGATGGGAGTGAGGAAAACCGCTGACTTCCTCGAAAAAACAACTTGGACATTGGCGACTATCCTTGTGGTGCTTTGCCTTGTGTCAAGCATTGTGATACCTAAAAAGGTCTCAACCGAAGGCGACCTGTCAACACAAATGATGGAGCAGATCCAAAACAATAAGCAAGCTGCCCCTGCACCAGCAGTAGAGTTGCCAGTAGAAGCTGTGCCAGCTGAAGAGGTTCAGGAATAATTGTTTTGACGTAATAAACAGTCACCTCTTATCAAAAAAAAAGGTAAGAGGTCTTTTTGTGCCAAAATATAATGTCATAATGTCAGTCGAATGTGACAAAAATGTGATTTTGTCCGTTTGGCACAAAATATGATTGAAAGAACAACGTACGAAATTGATAATAAACAATTAAAATTAATAAATATGGCAAAAGTTGCAATCAAACCATTGGCAGACCGCGTAGTCATTGAACCCGCAGTTGCCGAACAAATGACAGCAGGTGGTATAATAATCCCTGACACAGCAAAGGAAAAACCTCAGAAAGGAACAGTGGTGGCCGTTGGCCCTGGCACCAAGGACAACCCTGTCACATTAAAGGCAGGTGATGTCGTAATTTACGGCAAATATGCCGGAACAGAATTCCATCTTGAAGGAAAGGATTATATGATAATGCGTGAGTCTGATGTTATCGCAAAACTTTAAGAATTTGAAAATTAACAATTTATAATAATTAAGTTATGGCAAAAGATATTATTTTCAATATGGATGCCCGCGATGCCATGAAAAAAGGCGTCGATGCATTGTCAAATGCTGTTAAAACAACATTAGGCCCTAAAGGCCGTAACGTTGTGATCGAGAAGTCTTATGGTGCTCCTCAAATCACCAAGGATGGCGTCACAGTTGCAAAGGAGATTGAACTCACTGACCCTGTTGAGAATATGGGTGCACAACTGGTTAAGGAAGTGGCTTCAAAAACCAACGATTTGGCAGGCGATGGCACAACAACAGCGACCGTACTCGCTCAGGCAATAGTTGCCACTGGACTGAAAAACGTTACAGCAGGCGCTAATCCGCTTGACTTGAAGCGTGGCATAGACAAGGCCGTCGCAGCAGTGGTTGACTCACTGAAGAAAATGTCTGTCAAAGTTGACGGAAACAGCGAAAAAATCAAACAAGTTGCAACCATTTCTGCCAATAACGATTCTACCATAGGTGGCCTTATTGCAGAAGCTATGGGCAAAGTTAAACAAGAAGGCGTTATCACTGTCGAAGACGCCAAAGGCATCAATACCTATGTTGATGTTGTGGAAGGTATGCAGTTTGACCGTGGATACATCTCTCCTTATTTCGTTACTGATACAGAGAAAATGGAAGCCGTTTACGAAAATCCTTTCATCCTTATCCACGACAAGAAAATATCGGCTATGAAAGACATACTTTCTATAGTTGAACAAGTGGCAAAATCTGGTCGTCCTTTGCTTATCATTGCCGAAGACATTGAAAGCGAGGCCCTTGCAACACTCGTTGTAAACCGTCTGCGTATAGGATTGAAAGTCGCTGCTGTTAAGGCTCCTGGTTTCGGCGACCGTCGCAAGGAAATGCTCGAAGATATAGCAATACTAACCGGTGGCACTGTCATCAGCGAAGAGAAAGGCTATAAACTCGAAGACGTCACAATTGATATGCTTGGCCGCGCCGAGAAAGTCACCATAACCAAAGACAACACAACCATAGTTGACGGTGCAGGCTCAAAAGAAAACATCAGCGCACGTACTGCACAAATCAAGTCGCAGATCAAAGCCACAACGTCAGACTATGACCGTGAGAAACTGCAAGAGCGTCTTGCTAAACTTGCAGGTGGCGTTGCTGTAATATACGTGGGTGCCGCCTCTGAAGTTGAGATGAAAGAGAAGAAAGACCGCGTCGAGGACGCCCTTAACGCAACACGTGCAGCCATAGAGGAAGGTATCATACCTGGTGGTGGAGTGGGCTTCATAAGAGCCATCAAGTCGCTTGAAAAGCTGAAAGGCGAGAACCCTGATGAAATTACAGGTATCGCAATAATTAAGCGCGCACTTGAGGAACCTATGCGCCAGATAGCCGAAAACGCAGGCATCGAAGGCTCGGTGGTGGTAAATCGCGTGAAAGAAGGCAAGGGCGACTTTGGCTTCAATGCACGTACTGAGACATACGAGAATATGCTCGCAACAGGCGTCATCGACCCAGTAAAAGTTTCACGTGTGGCACTCGAAAACGCAGCTTCTATCGCTGGTATGTTATTGACAACAGAATGTGTCATCTCAAACCATAAGGAAGAAAATCCTGTCCCACAAATGCCTCCAATGGGCGGCGGTGGAATGCCTGGAATGATGTAATGACACAATTCCATTGATATTCAATATGGGCGCACTTGAATAAAGTGCACCCATTTTTTTTT
>JAZLGA010000009.1:0-14874 GCA_045616045.1 Bacteroidales bacterium
CGGAGGATGATATATCGCCACAGTTGGAACTCTTCCCACAAAAAGAGGGGCCCAATTTTGAGAATTACAAGACGAATGCCTTTTTACAGGCAGTTAACCAATAGAATTAATAAAATCACGACTTTTATCGGACAGCAATAAAAGACAACTACGGCAACGTCCGCTTGCATGGCTGGTTCAGACAGTTCAAGCCCAACCAGCCTTACGGTTACGATGTGGTCGATGTTTACAACTACTACTATTTTGACATTGCAAAAATAAAATAATATGAACAGAAAGCATTTTTTTGGTCTGGCAGCATTATTTTTCATTCTGTTGTCAGCCTGCACATCTTCTGGCAATAAGAGCAATAACGCCACAAGCTACGACACCATTGCCAAAGGCCCCGCAATAAACTCCGTTGACTCGATGGAGGCAGAGGCAGAACTTGACAAGTTGGCCTTGCTAAAAGAATTCACGACATCAAAAGGCTTTGTGTGTGCTGCATCCTATATAGGCACCATATTGGATGGCTCTACTGAAACCGACTTCATAGCCAACAGTCCCTACAAAACCGGCTATCCTTTCATGACCCAGATAGAAAACGAAAGAATAGTACGCAACAATGGGAATGAGCTATATTGCATTGTGCCTGCAAAAGGATTCAACAACATAACGGTAAGTTCCTTCATTGTCGATGAGAGCAACGACTACAAGGGTGCTGCCGACAAAGAGCTGTATAGTGCCAGCGACGGCAAACCGATACTTGTTCGCGGCAACATCAGTGAGATTATGCCAAACGTCATCGTCACTCTCAGCAACGGCGAAGATGTTTTCAGTTTCAACCCCAGCCTAAGCATGCGCGACGGCAGCCTGAACCGCTACAACATCAAGGACAAGGTGAGTGACTTCACCATCTATCCAGCTGACATGGTGTTTGAAGAGGATTAGACACGAGATACGTGGTTCCTTGACAATTTAGTCATGGTCATCGTCAAAGCATCTTATTGTAAATACTCCTCTCCAAGCCTCCATATTTAACCACGGTAGTGGAATAAGCATAGCCTTCTGCAACAAAGTTATTGATACTAAACTTGTTATGCGGCGCAATGGTGGTGCAAAGCATGGCAAAACCCTTCTGACGAGCTACGTCTTCTATCAAACGGATTATTTTTCGCTGCAGTCCTTGTCCGCGATAGGCGGCATCGACGAGATAGAGTTTCTGGTTGGCGGCGGGGAAGACGGCATTTTCCACATAATGCGACAAGTCCTCTTCCTCAACCTGCGGCACATAGAGAATGCCTATCGCCACAAGTTTGTTACCGTCCCACGCCCCCATCGTCACATTGGGTTCGGCAAGGCACGAGGCTATCATCTCGGTGCTGTTGAGACGCAATAAGGTCTTGTCCTCCAACAATTCATAAACACTCCGGTTCAGAGTTAGCACCATATTAAGGTCAGAAAGCAGGCACTGGCGAAACTCCATCATGACTCCTTGTTATAATATACCTTATAGAACTTGCCTTTTGAGTCCTCGCCCTGCTCTATGAGATCGCGGTCACCGTGTATGTAGATATGGAAATTCTTGTCGAGTTTGATGACGCTCTTATAAGCTCTTTCCTGCCGTTTCAGTGCCAAGCCATTGATGGCAAACTCGTCAGAGATGACAACATCTTCATTCTCCTGATATTGGTCTTTGAACTTGTGGAAGCTCTCTATCACAGCGGGTTGTTCTATGACCTGTTCGGTGAAGTCCTGCATGTCGAACACATCGTTCTGTTTGAAGAAAGCCATTGAACGGTTCAGTATGTCAGCTTGGTCGGCACGACTCACCTCGAACTGTTGAGGCAGCTCCTTGGTGACAAACTGCTTCGTCATGGTGAGGAGTTCGTTGGTGTGGTAGTAGTCGTTCTGTTTCTGCATCACCTGAAGAAACTCGTCAGTCCAATAATGGGCATCGCTGCGGTTGGTGTTGTCGATGACGGTGACGATGTAGCCATCGTCGGCATTGGTGTTATAGACTATGCAACCCTTGTCAAGTTTCTTGGTGCTGATGCCTTGTTCGGTGGTCATGTCGATGCCGTCATCTGAGGCCCAGACACGCAGAAAAGTGTCTTTGTTTTCCGACTTGAAGAGGCCCACGGCTTGGCAGTCTTCACCGTTGATGTGGCAGTTGTCGAACAATGTCACATAAAACTCACCGGCTTTTATCTTGGGGTGGTTGCTTTTCTCGTAAAGGTGTTTTGCCAGTTTCACAGAGGTATCGAGAAGGCAGTCGGGATTATTGAAAATCTCGGTCAGGAAGCCGTACACCTCATTATAGCCGAGGTCGCTGTCGTGGACGAAATGGTATTGCACCTCGCTGGAAAATGCCTCTGTGAAATATTCATAAAGTGCATTTGTTGCTTCATCATTCAGTTTAAGCAAATGCTTCGAGCATATCATGCCCTCGTCGGCCTGCTTGTTGCCCACATAATGAAGAACTGTGTTTGTGATTGTCGGCATGTGGTCAGATAATTTTGCGCAAAGGTAGTTTTTTTGTTGATTTGTTTATATGTTGATTTGTTTTTCTGACGCAAGACTTCGAGATATGGGCAAAGACAAAACTTTGCCCATATCTCAACAAAAAAAATCGAGTTACGGGCAAATATATTCGACAAATAATTATTCCTATCTGTAAAACAATATTTTATAGAAAAACAAGACCCACTATCCTAAGTCTCGTGTCACATATCCGTCACTCTTCCCTTGCCGGCACAAAGAAAAAGCGCTCATAGAAAGGCTCCGACTCCGACACTTCGTTCTTCCACCAAGCCGTTAGTCTGTTTTTGTTGAGTTCGTCAAGGTCAAATGTCACCTCATTCTTGTCAACATAGAGATGGCCGTATAACGCATACAGCCATTGTGAGCTATGCAAGAGGACCTGCATATTAGACGAGTCGTAGTCGTATGTCAAGTTAAACTTTTTTATCAAGGCAGGACTTTCATTAAGCCTGAGCCAGCCTGAGCCGTTCGACTCAAACTCTATCTCATAGCCCTTGCCTACAACAGGTTCGTAATGTACAGTGTCGCGATAGGTAATGGAGTCATTTTCATCTGTCTCCCAACGCACATACATCTCCAAGCCCCAATGGCCTACCAAGTCAGAATCGGTTTGTTGCTTCCGACACGACGACATGATGGGTACCATAATGCAAATCCCGACAGTTAGAAATAAAGTCTTAATAGTATTGTTCATATCTTATCTCTCCTATGAAAAGCAAAAATAGTTTTTTATATCAGACACAGCAATATTTGAGACGGCTGATTTTATTTACATTTTGCGGGTACAATTTGTACACTATTGATAATCATTGTCATAAAAATTATTTCAAAGTAATATTCTTACCTGGCAAGGCATCGATTAGTTTCTGCGTATAGGGGTTTTGCGGATTTTCGAAGAGGCTGTCAGCATCGTTAAGTTCAACAGGCTTGCCGCCATACATCACAAGGATACGGTCGCTCATGAAACGCACCACGCTCAAGTCGTGCGAGATGAAGATATAGGTAAGGTTACGTTCCTCCTTCAACTTGTTTAGCAGATTCAGCACTTGTGCCTGCACAGAGACATCGAGTGCCGACACAGATTCATCACATATCACGAGTCGAGGGTTGAGGACAAGTGACCGTGCTATGCACACGCGCTGTCGTTGTCCGCCTGAGAACTCATGCGGATAGCGGTTGTAGGCATCTGGGCTAAGGCCCACTTGTTCCAAGAGTTCACACACCTTGGTTTGGCATTTATGTTTGTCAGTTTCAACACCATGCACCCACATCGGCTCAGCTATGGCATCGCCTATCGTTATTCTGGGATTGAGCGAGGAGTACGGGTCTTGGAAAACTATCTGTGCTTGTCGATGAAAGTGACGCAGGTCCTTGCCTTTGAGCGAGGTGACATCCACGCCATCAAAGACGACTTTGCCGCCAGTAGGCTCTATAAGACGCAGCAGAGATCGTCCCAGAGTGGTTTTCCCGCACCCCGACTCTCCTACAAGGCCGAGGGTTTCGCCTTCATATACGTCAAAACTCACATCGTCAACAGCCTTTACGTAGGAATAAACACGACTGAATACGCCTTTTCGCAAGGGATACCAGGTTTTAATGCCACTAACGCTTAAGATGGGCTTTTGCGAATATAGCCTCTCAAGATGTTCTTTCCTTTCATCGGGCATTTGCTGAAGCTCCGACAATATGCTTTTTGTACCGCCTGCCCATTTCCCGTCGAGGAATTCCTGCACAACAGGGAGACGCTTAAGCCTTATACCCATTGGGGGACGGCATGCAAGAAGGCCTTTGGTATAGGGGTGTTGAGGATTATTAAGGACCTGGTTCATCGGGCCATGTTCAAAAATATCGCCCTTGTGCATCACCACTACGTCATCGGCTATTTCGGCCACCACGCCAAGGTCATGGGTGATGAAGATGACAGCCATTCCCGTTTCGGACTGAAGCTTGCGAAGCAGACGCAATATCTCGAGTTGTACGGTAACATCAAGTGCTGTGGTGGGTTCGTCGGCTATGAGTATTTTTGGTTTACAGGCTATTGCCATGGCTATCATGACACGTTGTTTCTGTCCGCCTGACAATTCATGCGGATAGCTGTCGTAGATAACCTCTGGACGTGACAGCATAACCTGTTTGAACAGGTCTATCACCCTGTTTCGGACATCTTCCTTACTCACGCCGGTCTCATGCTGACAAATCATCTCTGCGACTTGGAAACCGCATTTGTAAACAGGGTTAAGCGAGGTCATAGGTTCCTGGAATATCATGGAAATGGTACCGCCTCGCACCTTGCTCATCTCATCGTCGGTACAATCTTTTATGTCACGACCCTGAAGCATTATCGAGTCGGCACTTATCCTTGTTGTCCTTTCGTTAAGCAGCCGCATCAAAGCCAATGAGCTGACCGACTTGCCAGAGCCCGACTCACCCACTATGCCCAGGGTGCGGCCCAATTGAAGGCTGTAGCTTATCCCATGTACGACCTCGTGCCATCCATCGTCGTTATGGAAAGAGACCTTTAGGTTGGATATCTCAAGAATATTCTCTGTCATCGTCTGTTTTATTATTTTGTTTCAGTTGCCCGCACACGCTGCCGTGGCCACACTTATTGTTATGTCAGGTATTACCGATAGTTTGTTTATGCAGGAGGCGAGGGTTGCTCCCGTTGTCAGCACATCGTCAACAAGAAGCACATGTCTTCCCTGTAGTTGTTCAGGATTGCTCACTGAGAAAATATCCCTCACGTTCTCGTAGCGTTCCTCTTTGTTTTTATGCGTCTGTGTGGCGGTATTCACAACACGGACTAGGATTCCGCACATAACAGGTATGCCAGTAACCTGGCATATACCGTTTGCTATCATCTCGCTCTGGTTATAGCCTCTTTTCCGTTGTCTCTTTGGGTGAAGCGGCACTGGCACAAGACAGTCTATCATGCCGAAATCAGGGGCTTCCTTTATCGACTTGCCTATCTCCTGACCCAAAAAGATGCCGGCCTCGCTGTTGCCTTTGTATTTAAGTTCATGGATAATATGCTGTACCTTACCCGACTTGCTGAAGAAAAAACACGAGGTAACGGCGTTTAGTTTGGCCCGACCATAAAACAGTTGTGCCGACGGGTTTTCGCGGAATGACTCATAGCCAGTCTTTGGCAAAGTGTAACGACAGGTCAGGCACACCACCTCCTCGTCGCGCATAAGGGTATTGCCGCACGCAGCACACACGCGAGGAAAGAAAAGTCCGGTGATGTATTCAAGCAGTCTTGTCCTCATGGTATTGAATCATAAAACGGAAGCAAAGAATCAACTTCGTATGTATAATCTATCGTATAGTCAAGCGAATCGGGCAACAGTTCGTCATAGCGGCCTTGTTGGCGCAATATCTCGTTGAACATACGCCTGTTGCGCATAATCTTGGTTTTGCGGCGTGCGTTTTTGTTGAAGTGGTCGTACAGATACTGAATGGGGTGTCCCGTCAGCGTAGGCAGGCCATTACCCTTGACCTTCTTCTTCCTCAGCCACGGGTCTTTCAGTTCTTCGTTAAGGAGTTCCAACTCACGCGGCATTCGCACCGACGGCATGTTGATGACCATCTCCTTGAAAGTCTTGTAGTCGTAATAAGGCCTCACCACAAACTCCCGTAAGGTTATGGTATCACGCGAAAGCCGAATTATTATTGTGTCGTCTTGTATCGACGAATTGATTGGTATAAGCCTGCGTGAATAGCCAACACTACTCACCCAAAGGGTATCGGTTTCCTTTGTCGTTATGGTGAAAATGCCCGAACGGTTTGAAATGGTGCCGCAATGCGCCATCTTGCTGATTATATGCACATTGCGCATAGGCATAAGACTGTCGGACGTGGCCACATAGCCTGTGATATGTTTCTTACCGTCATCGTTAAAAGAGAAAAAGCCTTGAGCTTGCAACGCAACAGCAAGGTAAGTGAAGAATAATATCAGTACAAGGCGTTTCAGCATCTACCTCTTATTGAAATCACAAAGATAAGCAATTTAAACAATCATAACGGCTGTTTTGGTGAATTATAAAATTATATTGGTGTCCGCTAAATGTTTCTGAAGCTGTCAAAAAAAATAAGGCTGAACTCCAAGGGAGGGATTCTGCCTTTTTCGTTACCTTTGTTTTCTTTCTACAAAACCTGATAACGATGAACAAAGGTACACATTTTATCGGACAGCCGATTACGTGCAGGATGACATCCTTGCCATCGACAGGGCCTACATCGACTACGCCAAGTTCAAGGAAAGAACCGGAAAAAGACCGGGCCAAACTGCTGGAAGAACAGGAAAATCCGCCGACTCAGCTCTCTCTGTTTGACTATGAGGACTTACTTTTATGAGAAAACATCCGCAACGCCTATTTACTGGCATCGCGGATGGATTTTTGCCTGTTTTTTTGTTTTAGCGGACAGCAATAATTTCGAATCAAGTTCGGAATGGCACATTAGGGGCGGGATTTTAGTGACGATGACCAGAGACGATGACTATTGACTATGACGATGACTGTGACTGAGATCTGCAGGGCTGGCAGCTGACAGCTGACCGCTAAAAGCATCACATCGGATCCACGTCAACCTGTATCACCACGGACTTAAAGTCATAGTTAACTTTGAACTTGTTGATTTTGTCGCTTATCAGACGCTTAATCTCGCGTGAGTTGTTTTCGCGCTTGAATTTTATCATCATCTGCTTGATGAATTGGTTTCTGACACGTGTCACCACAGGGAACTCAGGTCCAAGGAGATTGGGACCGAAAATGCACCTCAGTTCAGAGGCCAAGGCATCGGCCGCCTGGTTAAGTTTTGCCAGGTCGGTGTGCTTGAGGCGAATAAGGATTATCCTGTAGAAAGGCGGATACTTGAACTGCTGGCGCAGTGGCATCTGCCTGTCATACAAGGCTTTGTAGTTGTTCTTCAGCACATCCTGAAGCACGGTATGATAAGGCTCGTATGTCTGTATGACCACTTTGCCTTGTCCGCCGCGGCGTCCAGCCCGTCCCGACACCTGCGACATAAGTTGGAAGCTGCGTTCGTGTGCACGGAAATCGGGATACGACAGCATGGCATCGGCATTTAAAATGCCAACCAGCTTGACAGAGTTGAAGTCAAGCCCTTTGGTCACCATCTGTGTCCCCACCAACACATTCGACTCCTTGTTTTGGAAACTCTCAAGAATGTTTTGGTAGTCGTTTTTAGTACGTGTCGTGTCAAGGTCAAGGCGCGATGTCTTCGACTCTGGTGCGACCGTTTTTATCTCTTCCTCTATCTTTTCAGTCCCGTAACCGTGCATCCTGATACTTGCAGAATGACAGTTCGGGCATTCGGTTGGAAGAGAAGTGGTATAGCCGCAATAGTGGCAACGCAACACATTCTGGCTCTTATGGTAGATGAGGCTCACATCGCAGTTGATGCACTGTGGTATGTGGTGGCATTGGTCGCACTCCAAACGCAACGCAAATCCGCGCCTGTTCTGGAAAAGTATTACCTGATTGCCTTCTTCTAAGGTCTGGTGCATGGCATCGACAAGGGTACTGCCAAAATCCTCGCGTATGGTCTTGCGTTTACGTTCCACCCTCATGTCACTGAGTATTATCTCAGGCATCTCAACTCCACCATAGCGTTCGGTTATCACAGCCAGGGCATAGCGACCTGAAAGTGCATTGTGATAGCTTTCGTATGATGGGGTGGCCGAGCCGAGGAGTATCTTGGCATCATGCAGATGAGCGAGTACCACAGCGGCATCACGGGCATTATATCGGGGTGCAGGGTCAACCTGCTTGAACGAGGCGTCGTGCTCTTCGTCAACAATCACGAGCCCCAGATCGGAATAGGGCAAAAACAATGACGACCTCGACCCTACTATGACACGATGGCTCAAAGTCTTAGTTGTGGCAAAATTGTTCACCTGCTCCCAAACCTCTACCCTTTCGTTGGTGCCAAAACGCGAATGATACACTCCAACGCTGTCGCCAAAATACCTTCTCAACCTATTGATAATCTGCGAAGTTAGTGCTATCTCGGGCAATAGATACAATACCTGCTTGCCTTCGTCGAGAGTTTTCTTGATGAGTTTGATGTAAATCTCAGTCTTTCCGCTCGACGTCACGCCATGCAACAATACGGGCCGTTTCGACTCAAAGCCTGTCTCTATGTCATCGATGGCTTTCTGCTGGGCATCCGACAATTCTATACTTTCCACGTTGATGCACGACTTGAAGTTCTTAAGGCGGCTGACTCGCATCTCATAGACATCAAAAATGCCCTTTTCAGCCATTGGCTTTAATATGCTGCTACCGGCATTGGCTTTCTTAAGCACGTCCTTGACAGGCAACTCATTGTCGGCACCGCCACCAAGAGCCAGGAACGACAGAAGAATTTCCAGTTGCTTGAATGCACGTTTGCCAAGATTGTCCATGAGTCCATGCACCAAAGCCTCGTCGCGATATGGTTGGGCAAGCCGCATAAAACGCTCGTATTTTGCCTTAAACTTAAAGTCAAGTTCTTCTTCCATCACTATGATGTTTTTGTCGATCATGGTCTTGACAAGCGGCATCACCTTTTTGAAACCAATTATCTTACTAACTTCGCTGATGGTTATTTTTGGTTGCATCAGCAAAGCCTCGACAACGAGGTATTCATTGTCGTTTAAAGACTGGCTGTCAAGCACATATTCAGGCGAAAGCGCTATCTTCGACTCGCTTGTCATTTTCATTGCCGAAGGCAGTGCTGCCTGCATGACCTCGCCCATATAACACATGTAGTATTCCGAAATCCAATTCCAGAACTTGAGTTGTGTGGCATTGACAACAAGATTGCTATCCAGTACATCAATTATATATTTTATTTCGTCCACTTCAGGAGCGTTCTCTCCTATTCCCACTACCAAACCCGACATTATCTTGCTTTTGCCGAACTGCACCACGACACGCTTGCCCACCTCCACCTTGTCGTTTAGAGCCAAAGGCACACGGTAGGTAAATGACATAGGAGTTGCTATAGGCAACAAAACTTCTGCAAACAGTGTGATACGTTCGTCCATTGTCAATGTGATTTAACAGTGGCATAGCCTATGAGTTCATCATAGCCTTTTATCATGTTGTAATAATAGAAATAAAGATGGTATGTGTTTTCTGTCCCCCAGAAGTTGCCTTCGGTGATGTCGGTATGTGCCACATGGGCCATGCCTTCACACTTGTCGGCTGTCACTATCAAGAAGTTGTAATACCCCTGTTTCAGCAACATGTCGCAACGGTAGCCACCAGCTTCATAATCGTAAACCATCTTGTTGCTCCCGTCAAGGTTCCAGTCTGACAAAGCGCCCAGCACATAGACGTCTTCATGTGTCAGCGGCGGATTGTAGCGGTAGAAGAAGTCCGTCATCACATAATCGGCTTCTGTTGCATTATCGTAACTTTCGCCTTCTATGTATATGTATTTTCCTCCGTTTATGTCCTCTTGCGTCACAAATGGCTTGCGCGCCCGCGGGCTGCATTCTTCTATAGCAACCATAAAATAAGGGTCAAGTTGTCTTATATATGCGATATTTTCGGACTGGTACTTCAGGTTGCTTGTGTTGAAACGCCGATATTCGTTGCAAGCCTCAAACACCATATTGCCGTTGTTCTCAAAAGATATGTAGTCAGGATAGACATAAGAAGGGCTCAAATGGGAAACGGCATTGTCCCAACGGCCGTTTTGTCTCACCGTAAGATGTGCACAGTCTTGAATGTTGGCCATAGGCATTTCCGACATCATGACATGAACATCAAGTTGCTGATGCGTATCGGAAAGGTCAAGCTGATTGGCGTATCGTGGCACACGCGCCTCTATGACAGCACGGTCGTCGAGCACCATGAAACGGCGAGTGAAAAGAAGGTTCTCAGCCGTCAAGTCGTCATTGGAATATACAATCAGCAGATAGTTTCCCGAAAGAGAGGGACGCATAGTCTCGTTTGGCAATGCCATTTCATAGTGCACATAATCAACGAGGGTGTTCATCGAGAAAGCATAGCTTTCGATATAGTCGGAGTCGAAACCTTCAACATATTTTATCCTTTGTATTTCAGTTGGTTTCCAGTCATTGGTGCAGTGTATGAATGTATAATTCAACACTTCTGCATCGTTTGACAAGACGTCAAAACTAAGGGTAAGTTGCCGCATCATGTTGTCAATACTGACAAGAGGCTCGTTGGTTTGTTCACCATAAGCGTAAAGTTGCACCGTTTTGACCTTGTCGCTATAGACACGGTCGACGCAAGGCGGCAAATGATGTTGTGCCTGTAGTGTGACAGCGAACAGCATAAGCATTATATACAGCAACGTTTTTTTCATAATCACAGTTTTTTAAAACAACAAATAAGCATTCAACGACTTTCACAACACCATTCAATTGCGGCTGTTGAAAGTAGCCTTATATCAAAAGAGGCTAAGACTGCCCGAGGGTGACGGCCTCATCTTGCCGAGGTGCTTGTAAGCGATATCTGTACATTCGCGTCCTCGTGGTGTGCGCATAATGTATCCTTCCTGTATCAGGAATGGCTCATACACTTCCTCGATGGTGCCGGGGTCTTCGCCTACCGCGGTAGCAACAGTATTAACACCTACAGGGCCGCCTTTGAACTTGTCTATTATTGTGTTCAGTATTTTGTTGTCCATCTCGTCAAGGCCATGTTCGTCAACATTCAACGCTTTCAGTCCCACCCTTGCAATCTCAACTGTGATGGTACCATTGCCTTGTATTTGGGCAAAGTCGCGAACGCGGCGCAGCAGTCCATTGGCTATACGCGGTGTACCACGGCTTCGCCGTGCTATCTCGAAAGCGGCCGTATCGTCAATAGGCACATTAAGTATGCGTGCCGAGCGCTTCACTATACCGGCAAGGGTGTGGGCATCGTAATATTCAAGCCTCAGGTTTATGCCAAAACGGGAGCGCAATGGCGCCGTGAGCAGTCCAGAACGTGTTGTGGCTCCTATAAGGGTAAAAGGATTCAAGGCAATCTGTATGCTTCGGGCATTGGGGCCAGTCTCTATCATGATGTCAATACGATAGTCCTCCATGGCTGAATAAAGATATTCTTCCACCACAGGACTCAAGCGGTGTATCTCGTCAATGAAGAGGACATCATTGGGTTCAAGACTGGTAAGCAGTCCGGCAAGGTTACCAGGTTTGTCGAGCACAGGACCAGATGTCATCTTCATGCCCACTCCCAGTTCGTGTGCTATAATATGCGACAACGTTGTCTTCCCCAGTCCCGGAGGGCCGTGCAGCAGAGTGTGGTCAAGAGCCTCGCCACGCTGGGCTGCCGCCTGTACGAAAACACGCAAATTCTCAACAACCTGTCTTTGGCCAGCAAAACTGGTAAAAGCATCAGGACGGAGCACATTCTCAATGTCACGCTCGGCCTTTGAAAGATTGTTTCCGTTAGCGTCAAGGTTACTATTCATAAATTCTTACATTACGGTGCAAATTTACGCAAAAATGCGGACATAAGAAACAGACAAACAAAAAAAGTACAGCACAGCCTACAAACAAGAATTTGCCTCCTTATCAAAAAAAAAAACACAAACAGACAAGATGGGAAAATATTGTTAAATTTGCCCCAAAATACGTCTTATGTTAAGTTCTGAACTCTTTTCA
This sequence comes from Bacteroidales bacterium, assembly GCA_045616045.1. Lineage (GTDB taxonomy): Bacteria > Bacteroidota > Bacteroidia > Bacteroidales > F082 > Limimorpha. Next base: position 12,176 of record JAZLGA010000009.1, read on the forward strand.
GCAAACAGATGCAAGTTTGAATCTGAGATGCCTGACGACAGTTTGGCTGTGTTGGCTGCCAACAATGCCATGCCTCGCAACGGCGATCAATTCTTTCCTTTCAGACAACAGTCCGACTTTTTCTATCTGACAGGCATTGATGTTGAAAACGCCTACCTTATTATATTTAAAAGTCACAATAAGACAGGCGAAATGCTTTTCATAGAGCCATACGATGAACACAAGGCTATATGGACTGGCGAAATGCTTGATGCCGAAACAGCCCGCAACATATCGGGCATTGACGATGTGCGCCCGTCGTCACAATTCTGGGACAACTTGGCAACAGAAGCCTCACTACACAACACCATAATGCTCAACAAATACGAATATCCAGGTTACGACTGTGCCATAAACACGCCTCAAGAGATGTTCATCAACAAAGTGAAATCGCTTTTCCCAATGCATCAGTACCAACGCTCGGCTCCCATTCTTAACAAGCTACGCATGGTCAAGAAAAAACAGGAGATTGAGGCGACCCAACATGCCTGCGACATAACATCCGAGGCCTTCCGCCGATGCCTAAAGACCGTCAAACCGGAAAGATACGAGTACCAGATACAAGCCGAGATTGAGTATGTCTTCAAGACAAACAACGCCACAGGACACGCCTTTGCACCGATAGTGGCCGGCGGAAAGAACGCCTGTAGCCTTCACTATTCCAAGAACCAGAGCAAACTCAACGATGGAGACTTGCTTCTGTTCGACATAGGCTGCGAATATGAGAACTACTCTTCAGACTTAAGCCGCACCATACCAGTCAACGGCAAGTTCACTAAACGCCAGCGTGACTGCTATGAGGCTGTCCTGCGTGTGATGAAAGAAATAACAAAACTGTACCATCCCGGCAACACCATTGACCTCATCAACACCACCACCTACAGACTGATGGAGGAGGAAATGATAAAACTCGGCCTCTTCACCAGCAACGATGTGAAGCACCAAGACCCGCAAAAGCCGCTCTACCGCAAATATCTCATGCACGGCATGTCACACCACATAGGACTTGACGTTCACGACAACGTTGACAAGTTCGCCACCTTCTTGCCCGGCATGATCCTGTCTTGCGAACCAGGACTCTACATCCGGGAAGAAAGCATAGGCATCCGCATCGAAAACGACCTGCTCATCACCGAAAACGAACCCGTCAACCTGTTCGAAGGATTGCCTATCGAGGTTGACGAAATCGAGAATGAAATGAAAAACAACTATGCGACATGAGAATCCCGCAATTAACGTGATTAAAAAGTATAGTGTCACAACAACTTGGAATCAATATTATTTTTTACTTTTGCAATGTTAAAAATCAAAATACCATGTTTACAAAAGACGTATATTCCGGCCGCAGAGCCGCTTTGAAAAAACTTATTGACAAAGGCATTGCCATATTTCCGGCAAACAATGAAGCCCCATACAACTATCCAGACAACACATATAGTTACCGTCAAGACAGCTGCTTCTCATATTTCTTCGGTCTCAACCACCCCGACCTTGTGGGTGTCATCGACTTTGAGACTGGCGAAGAAGTCCTATTCGGCATAGAAGTCACCATGGACGACATCATCTGGTGCGGGCCTCTGCCATCGCTCAAGGAGCAAGGCGACAAAGTAGGCATAAGCGACTGCCGCGACTTCAACAGGTTTGGAGAGTATCTGCAACAAAACATAGCCAAAGGCCGCCAGGTGCATATTCTTCCTACCTATCGGGCCGACACGCTGATACAACTGTCACGTTGGCTCAATGTCAATGTTGACGGTGTAAGCAGATACACAAGCGACGAACTCATCAAGGCTGTCATCAAGCTGCGCGAAGTGAAGAGCGAGATAGAAATAGCCGACATGGAACGTGCAGCCAACACCGCATATTATATGCACACCACAGCAATGAAAATGTGCAAGCCAGGCATGGTGGAACAAGACATAGCAGGTGTTGTGGAAGGCCTCTCCATTTCTGGCGGAGGTCCCGTGTCCTTCCCTGTCATCCTCAGCGTTGACGGACAGACCCTTCACAACCATAGCCATCACAACAAGCTTATCGAAGGCCGTCTTATGGTATGTGACGCCGGCGCCGAGACCGAGAACCTCTATGCCAGCGACTTCACCCGCACCACCCCCGTGGGCGGCAAATACAACCAACGCCAACGCGACATCTACGAAATAGTACTGAAAGCCAACATGGAAGTGGCTGCCCAGACACGCCCATACATACCATATATGGTTATGCACACCCTGGCTTGCCGCACCATCATTGAAGGACTTAAAGGCGTAGGCCTCATCAAAGGCAACACCGACGACGCTCTCAACAACGGAGCCCATTACCTCTTCATGCCACACGGTCTCGGCCACATGCTCGGAATGGACGTCCATGACATGGAAGGCCTTGGCGAGACAAATGTCGGCTACGACGACATCACTCCCCGCTCAACCCAACTCGGATTCAGCGGACTGCGCTGCGGAAAGACCTTGAAACCCGGTTTCGTTGTCACCGACGAACCTGGAATATACTTCATACCCGCTCTTATCGACAAATGGCGTGCTGAAGGCATCAACAAAGACTTCATCAACTTCGACAAGCTGGAGACTTATAAAGACTTCGGAGGCATCCGCATCGAAGACGACCTGCTCATCACAAATGACGGTTGCCGCATTCTCGGTCGCCCA
>JAZLGA010000010.1:0-4099 GCA_045616045.1 Bacteroidales bacterium
GAATCCGTTCACATAGCTTATCAGCCATGCGAGGGCTTGTTCAGACGAAATATCTATTGTCTTGGCGGCATCGTTAACAACAAAGGTAGGTGTTTCAGAAATAACGGTTTGTTCGTATGAAGTGACAGCTTCTGTCCAAAGATGGATTGTTGTTGGGGTCAAATGGGCAGTTGGGCTTGTGAATTTTGCCACTGGAGTACCTTGTTCATCATAGACGCACGAGCCAGCTGCATTTGTAGGATAGTCGCCTTCAGTTCCGTCAAAGGCAGGGTCGGGGGCGACTGGTATCTTGATGATGAGTTTGGCACCATGAGGCGTTCCGCCGTCACTGCCAACCCAATTTTCTGAGAAATCAAAACCATAGACGATAATGTGCTTGTTATCTGTGCCAATCTGTACTTTAGCATCAGTCAACTCTTGTGGTGTGCCGAAAGCGATTGGCGATGTTGCTGTACAATTTGCATAGTAAACTTCAATGTCACTAACGCCAGCTCCTGCGGGAAGGATGAAGTTGTCGCCTATCACATCTTGCACAACAGCCTCTTTGCCAAGGCTCATAGAAGCGACAGCAGACGTGGCGATGGTCTCAAAGGCCGCAGACAAGTCGCTGGATGATGATGGTGACATGAAGTAGCCGGCATTTGCTCCTATTCCTTGGTTACCATCACCCATGCAGGTGGCGTAGGGATAGTTGCTCGACAACAGGTGCAGGTGGCGGTTCGCATTGTTGACGGCCGCTGTTCCATTCTCTTTTTGATATACTATACACGGCTGAGACGGCACTGACTCGTCATAATCACTTGTATTGTATGCAGGCAAGTTGCCCGAAGCAGCAGCACCATCATAAATACCAAAAGTATAGACAAGTGCATCTTGGTCATTCTTTATTCTCTTGGTGGTCAGCAAAGAGATGTTAGCCATCATTTCTGACATGTTTGGCTTAACAAAATCACTACTTACGAAATCGAAACTAGTTCCACAATGGTCTTCACAGTCTCCCGTTGTGTAATACCAGTCTCCATTACCACCTATTCCACCATCTGTAAGAATTATAACTATGCGTTTGCGGTTTATCACCTCGCCCGACTCGGAAATGCCATAGCTATCGTTGTTTTGAAGTATTTTTTCAGCCACATTGATTCCTATATGTGTATATGTAGCACCTTCCTTAGCCAAACTACATACGCCATTAACCCAGAAATTGTTCACATTTGTATAGTTACTTTCATAACCTGAGCCAAATGGGTTAGGTATCTCCAGATTCAAGAAAGCCTTAGAGTAAAGTGAAGTGCTTATCTCGGAAGTTGGCACCGTCAATTTCATATAGCTGCCTGACTGGGCATAATCAAAAATTGGATTAAACTGGGTACCTTTATTGTAGCAGAGAGTCCCATTCAAGCCGAAAGGCACAAAGGCCACGCGGTGTGACACTCCAGGATAGCTTGATGGGTTGTTCTTGAGAACGTTCAAGAACTTTGTCACAGCTTCCTTCATGGCATTGAACCTTGTATCACCACCTCCTATTGATTGAGACATAGTAGCCGAGAAGTCCATCACAAAGACAACATCGACAGGGGTGCGTTCGGTCTTGGTTATGGTTTTGCCAGAAACATACGTCTCAAGTGTCAAGAGAGACGGATTGTTGGGGTCATCAATACTCTTTGAAAGTTTGAGACCTGTTGGATTTTCTCCTGTATAGTCATCCACTGGAATAACATAGTTGCGTGTCACGATGGATGTATAACTATCGCTCACCTTACCAACAGCCTTAAGGACAGTGTTGTTTATCAAAGGAAGCTGCAACGGGCTTGTTCCTGAGCCATCGTAATTGTCTTCGCTGGGTGTCGTTCCATCTGTTGTGTAGTATATTGTTGCACCGGTAGTGGTTTCCATAGTGGCCACAGTGCCATAGGCGTAAGTTCCCGAAGCGGGGCTGATGTTCATTGGAAGGGCAAAGTACGCGGTTATGTTAGCACCGCCAGCCACATGATAAACGTATGGATTCTCGTCTGAAAGGAAGGTTGTTCCATCATACCAACCACTGAACGAATAGCCTGCGTCAGGTATGGCCGACATTTCTATCTCTTCACCGCATGAATATGTATTGCTATAGGAGCCTTCCAGGCTGCCGTGGCTTCCTGCCGTGACATTGATGGTGTAAGATCCGGTATTCTCTTCCGATTTAGCCGTAAGGGTTATGTCATCGGTAGGAGTAAAAACATACGGGTTGTCTGTTGAGACAAGATCTCCGGCAGCATTGTACCATCCGGTAAAGACGCGGCAGTCGTCGAGTGTTGCAGTAAAAGCGACTTCGCTGCCTCGTGTCACTTTAATGGAGGTACCTGTCTGTCCGTCGCCAGCTACTTTCACTTCGGTGACATAATCATCTTGGGCAACAGCCTCGATATTGAGTTTAGCCTCCATGCTGAAACGTATTTGTGGACGATACAAGGAGGCTACGATACCAGTTCCACTTGTTACAACACTCTCGTGACCTATGACCTCATCTACATGACTATATTGAACAGCTGCGAACTTCCTGTCAGTAAAACCAGTAGCTCCATATTGGTGATAATAGAATCCCGTACTTCCATCTACATCGTCTGATCCTGTTTTTGATTTTTTATAGACTGTCACCAAAAGGGCCTTGTCGCCGGAGTATTCAAAAGGAGTTGACAATGCAATGTCTTGCCAACCAGCTGTCCAGCCTGTTATTGTTCCACTATAAACCTTTGTCTGTCCTGAAAGCGGGACAAAGCCGAGTGGGCCTGCTTGTTGAGTTTGGAAACGATATTCCGGGTCAATCTCTGCCATATAAATATCAATGGAATGTTTGTCTTTAATCGAGTATGTTCCATAGTATTGGTAGCCAACAGAAAGGATTTTGCCCGAAACATTCATCTCGTCAGGCGTGTAGATAGCCTGTGTGTATGACTTTGTGCTACCATCTGACTCTTCACACAAGAAAGGACGATAAGAGTATGCGGCGCCTTTATCGGTAGTTGTCTCAGGGATAGTTTTATCGGAAACGTTAATTTTCTTATAGATGCGAGGTGAATATCCGTTTGCGTCGCTGTTCGCAGATGACTTGGAAAGGTTGAATTCGTACGGAGAGACGTTGTATGTATTCTTTAAATAATATGGCGTGCCATCAACAGCTCTTCTTTTCATCGTCACCATATTGGAAGAATAAGACAGTGACCAAAACTCCGTCGGTTTTGCAGCCACTTCAACAAGTTGGCCACCATCAGCCACATCTATGTACTTTTCTGTTATAGTATTAAACAACGAATAGCCGGCGGTCTCTTTTTCTATCTTAATCACAACGCAATTATCCGCCCCAGAAGTTATTTTATAGTCTTTTACTTGAATTGTGGTTGAAGGATAAGAGTAGTTACTTGTAAAAGCAGTGTGTGCAGCATCTTTGGTTTTTAACCCCGAGCACATTCCGTTATATACATTTCTTGCAAAAATATATTCACCGGAATAGTCTTCGAGATCCGAAAGCACTTGATAATAAAAGGACGTGCCTGCTCGCGAAGGCTCGTTTTTTGGCGCATAAATGTCATTCTCCCAGTAAAACCTGTTCAAGGAGAACTCGTTGTCGTTCTGTGCAATCATCTGCGCACGCGTCGTTTGCATCAGCCCAACCGTCATCAGTAAGGCCATAAACAGGCGGCCAAACCGCCACCGTTCAATGTTAGTAACTTTTGTCATTGTCTTATAAATTATTTAAATTATTAATTATCAACATGATACATATTTCTATATAGATTTAAGCAGGTGCAAAGGTAACAATTATTTTAATTACTGTCCGCTAAAAGTTTTTTAAGCTGGCAAAAAAAAAGGATGAACTTCATGGAAGGCACTCTATCCTTTACGTCAACTTTGTTTTTTTTCCAAACAAGATAGGGTGACTATATAACGAGGTGCGCATCTTATCGGACAACAGGCCATACATTCCACAAACGTGTCGTTTCGTCATTTTACATACAAAGAAAATGTGGGAGTCTCTTGGCTCCCACATTCCTCAATTAAGCAAGTCTCTATAAGACTATTTCTTCTTTTCGCTTGATGTCTTACGGCGTCTTGCCAAAAA
>JAZLGA010000011.1:0-37482 GCA_045616045.1 Bacteroidales bacterium
TCACCCGTTTTTACGGTTTCACAGCACAAAAATAGGTGAAATTATTGAGAAATGCAAGTCGTTGCTAAGTTATTTATTAACAACGGCTTGTCATTTCTCAACAACCAAAAATCAAGAATAATCTGCGGAATTAAGGTAATAATAAAAAGCGTAATTTTGCATTGTGAATTGGCTGTTGAAACATAAGAAACTTTCCATCGCCATAGGAGTCGTGTTTCTACTCTTTGTGGCTTTCTTGTGTATTCCTGTCCCAAGGTTCCCCGAAACATACTCTACGGTACTTACTTCATCCGACGGGCAACTCCTGGGCGCCCGTGTCGCTGCTGACGGGCAGTGGCGTTTCCCTGCCACAAATAACTATTCCAAGAAATATGTCACCTGCCTCTTGGAATATGAGGATCAACAGTTTTATCATCACATAGGTTTCAATCCCGTGGCTTTTGTGAAGGCTTTCATCGAAAACAGCAAGGCGGGACGAATAGTAAGGGGAGGCAGCACCATCACTATGCAAGTGGTGCGCTTGGCCAGAGGCGACAAGAAAAGGACTTATTGGGAGAAACTTGTTGAGGTAGTGCTATCCATGAGGTTGGAATTGCATTATTCAAAAGATGAGATACTGGACCTATATGCGGCACACGCCCCTTTTGGAGGCAACGTTGTGGGAGTTGATGCAGCAGCTTGGCGCTATTTCCATACCACTCCCGACCGTCTTACTTGGAGCGAAGCTGCTACCTTGTCTGTTTTGCCCAACTCACCATCACTTATCCATCCAGGTCGTTCGCGCGAAAAACTTTATGCCAAACGCAATGCTTTGCTACAGCGTCTGGACAGCCCGCAAGCCCGTCTGCCCAAGCGTAAGAGGCTCCCACAACCCGATGCTGACGATGTTGACTTGGCCATTGATGAAGACCTGCCCCCGCAACCGTTCGAGATGCCTATGGGCGCATATCATTTTCTCGTGAAGATGGAAAAGGAAAATCCTGGGCAATGGTGCCATTCGTCCATTGATTACAGCCTTCAAAATACAGTGAACGACATATTGAACCGACATTATGCCAACAACAGCCTGAATCATATTGAGAATGCTGCTGTTTATGTGTTGGACTATCTTGATAATGAAGTCAAGGCTTATGTTGGCAACAATGCTTTGGCCAAGGAAGCCGCTATGGTCGATATGGTTCAGGCACAGCGTTCTACGGGTAGCACATTGAAGCCGTTCCTGTATGCTGCTATGCTTGATGATGGGACCTTGCTACCTGATATGATTCTGCCTGACATCCCTTTTACAATATCTGGCTATACACCACGAAACTATTCGGGAGAGTTCCTGGGAGCTGTGCCCGCAAGCAAGGCTTTGCAATTCTCGCTGAACACTCCGTTTGTTATTTTGCTCCGCGACTATGGTGTGCCACGATTCCTAAATCTTCTGAGGTCGTTGAAATTGTCAGGTGTCATATTCGACAGCGACCATTATGGCCTTTCGCTTATCTTGGGAGGTGCCGAGGCGTCTTTGTTTGATATCGCCAATGCCTATGGTCAGATGGGAAGACGATTGGCTTCGGCCGTCAATGAGGAGTTTGATGGTGATGGAGATGTGCCGTTTTCTCCTGTAGCAGTGTCGCAGACTTTTAATGTGTTGACTGGACTTGCACGACCTGAAAGCGAGATTGGATGGAGTGGCTTTAACTCATCAAAGACGGTGGCATGGAAGACTGGCACAAGTTTTGGTTTCAAGGACGCATGGGCCATTGGACTCACCGATCGTTATGTTGTGGCTGTCTGGGTTGGCAACGCCGATGGCGAAGGCCGTCCGGGCTTGACGGGTACAAGCGTGGCGGCTCCTATTATGTTCGATGTTGTGGGACGGCTAAAGGGTAGCTTCACATATATCGAGACACCTGCTTCGGCGGTAGAGGTTGAGGTGTGCGCAGAGTCGGGATATCCGTGTTCTGACTTGTGCCCGAACAAGAAAAAAACTTATTTGCCAAATGTGGAGAACAAAACAGGTGTTTGCCCATACCATAAGAAAATATTTCTTGACAAATCCCGTCAATATAGGGTGCGGCCTGGTTGTTACGACATTGACCAAAAATGTTATGATGTTTACATGGTGTTGCCACCTGTGATGGAATGGTTTTATAAGCAGCATAGTCCTGTGTATAGGCCCTTGCCCGCTTTTTATCCTGGTTGTGGAAACTCGAATAGCGACGATGTGATGTCGTTCATTTACCCTAAAGATGATGCAAGGGTTAATATACCAATAGGCATAAAGGGCGACAGACAGCAAGTCGTCTTTGAGTTGGCGCATCGTAATCCACAAAAAACCGTCTATTGGTCAATTGGAGACAGGTATCTGGGTTCAACACAACGCAACCACCAAATGCCTATCGACGTCCAAAAAGGAATTTATGATCTCCGATGTGTCGATGAGGACGGGGTGGAACTTAGACGTAGAATCGTCGTGAACTAAGCGTTTTTTTTTCTACAAGATTGCCAAACGTGAGATAGAGCCTTGGGGGCTATCTGGCTTATTGTTGATTCTCTTGCTTGCTTTTCTCCTTGCCATTACAAAATTATTCTTTACATTTGCAGCATTATTTTTGTTAAAATGGAGCGAATAGGTTTCATTGGTGCTGGAAAAGTTGGAACGTCGTTAGGTAAATATTTAAAACTCAACGGATTGAATATTTGTGGGTTTTACGATAGGCTTGATGAATTGTCGTTGTATGCATCGAAAGAGACAGGCTCGGAACATTTTGTTGAGATGTCATCGCTCGTCGAAGCGAGTGATGTCGTGTTTGTGACAGTGAACGATGACGCCATTCCTGCTGTGTGGGAGACATTGCGGCATTTGCACATCTGTGGGAAATTTGTTTTTCATTGCAGTGGCGTATTGTCCTCGGAAATTTTCGATGGAAGCATAGGGTCTTGTGTGTATGCTGGTTCTGTGCATCCTGTTTGTGCAGTGAGAAGTCCTGATTCGGCTGATGTGTTTTTTGGCAAGTTTTTTGTATTGGAAGGAAATGAAAAGGGACTTGAAAAGCTGAAGACTTTGATGAACAAGACAGGCAACCCATTCCGCATTGTTGGAAAGGCAGACAAGGCCAAATATCATGCAGCTGCCGTGGCTTCAAGCAACCTGTTTTGTGCCTTGGCACAGATGGGTGAGGATTGGCTTTCAGAGTGTGGCTTTGACAGCGAGGCTGCACACAAGATTCTCGTTCCGTTGATGCAGGGAAATGTCGAAAATATGGCATCAAAAGGATGTGTTGCAGCCCTCACCGGACCAGTAGAGCGCGGCGATGTAGGTACCATAAAGCGACATCTTGATGTGTTGGAAGCCAACGACCGTGAGGTTTACCGCCTTTTGTCACTACGATTGCTTGACATGGCTGAAAAGAAAAATCCCGATAAAGATTTTAATAAACTCAAGGAAGTATTGCAAAATGACAAAAAATTCAGTTTTGACATTTCGTAAGAAAAAAAGAGAAGGCCAGAAGATAACAATGCTGACCGCTTACGATTACACTATGGCCAAACTTGTCAACGACGGTGGTATTGACGCCATTCTTGTTGGTGACTCTCTTGGGAATGTGGTTTTGGGCTACGATGACACCGTCAGCGTTACTATGGACGATATGATATGCCATTGCAAGGCCGTTGCCCGCGCCTGCGACAAGGCGATGGTGGTTGTGGATATGCCTTTTATGTCATATCAGGTGTCGGTTGAAGAAGCTATGCACAATGCAGGCCGCCTGATGCAGGAAGGACGGGCTAATGCCGTCAAATTAGAAGGCGGAGCGCAAGTCTGCCCACAGATAAAAGCAATGACCGAGGCGGGCATCCCCGTGATGGCACATTTGGGCCTTACTCCACAATCGATAAACACTTTGGGCGGATATAAAGTGGCAGGCAAAACACAAGAAAAAGCAGCCAAGCTGCTCTCAGACGCCCTTGCCGTCCAGGAAGCAGGTGCCTTCGCTCTCGTGCTTGAATTGGTGCCTGATAAATTGTCCAAACTAATAACCGAAAAGTTGCAGATACCCACCATCGGCATAGGGTCAGGCGCTGGTTGCGACGGACAGATTCTTGTGGGACAGGACATGTTGGGTATGACACAAGGCATGTCGCCAAAATTCCTAAAGGTCTTTGCTCCAGTGGGGGAGATGATAAAAACAGCAGTGACCGACTATATAGGCGACGTTGAAAAAGGTACATATCCCTCGGAGAAACATAGTTTTAGCATTGATGACGATATTGTTGAAAGGTTGTATTAATAATGTAGTAGACGCAAAATTTTGCGTCTACTACTGATAGCCGACAGCTAATAAAAAAAGAAATCTCTAAACCTCAAATAAAAAATGATACAAGTAGTTCACACAATCAAGGAAGTACGCAAAGCGGTAAAGGATTGGAAAAATGAAGGCCTGACAATAGGTCTTGTCCCTACAATGGGTTATCTTCACGAAGGCCACAAAAGCCTTGTTGACAGGGCTGTAAAGGACAACGACCGCGTTGTGGTAAGTGTTTTCGTTAATCCGATGCAGTTCGGGCCTACCGAAGACCTTGACAAATATCCTCGTGATTTGGAGGCTGACACCCGTCTGTGTGAGGATGCAGGAGCCAATATGGTCTTCAATCCTATGCCCGAAGAGATGTACGACGAAGGTTTTTGCTCATTTGTCGATATGACAGGCCCTACAGCCGAGTTGTGCGGCAAGTCACGACCCATACACTTTAGAGGTGTCTGCACCGTAGTGAACAAACTTTTCAATATTGTCACCCCAGACAGAGCCTATTTCGGACAGAAAGATGCCCAACAACTCTCAGTAATCAAAAGAATGGTGGCTGACCTGAATATCCCTATCGAGATAGTCCCGTGCCCTATCGTAAGAGAGGCTGACGGCTTGGCCAAAAGTTCTAGAAACACTTATCTAAACGCCGATGAACGCAAAGCTGCCTTGATATTGTCAAGGACAATAAGAATGGGACAAGAGTGCGTAGAAAAAGGCGAACGCAACACAAAAACTGTCCTTGAGAAGATGAAAGCCATGATTTCGACCGAACCTTTGGCAAGGATAGATTATGTTGAAGCTGTTGACTTCAACACTATCCAAAAAGTCGACACCGTCAAGAACGATACGTTGTTTGCCATCGCAGTCTATATTGGCAAGACAAGACTTATTGACAACTTTATTGTTAATTTGCCAGAATAATAAATCCGCACCTTGACAGGCTCAGTGTGCGAAGAAAATAAATCAACACATCAACAATCAAACAAATCAACAATGTTGACTCAGGTTTTAAAAGGGAAAATACATCGTGCTACCGTGACGCAGGCCGAATTGGACTATGTGGGCAGTGTCACTATTGACAAGGCTTTGATGGAAGCGTCGGGCATTCGTGAATATGAGCGTGTCCAGGTCGTCGATGTGAACAACGGACAGCGACTAGAGACTTATGTCATAGCAGGCGAAAAAGGAAGTGGCATAATATGCCTTAACGGGGCTGCTGCCCGTTTGGTTGAACTCGGCGACAAGGTGATTATCATGGCCTATGTATGGCTCGACGAGAAAGAAATGGACACTTATGCACCCAAAGTCGTTTTCGTTGACCATGACAACAAAATGGTCCAAGTAGCCAATAAAGAGTGCCACGGACACTTGTCTGACCAAAATTGATATTAGATTTCAAACCAAGTGCAAAAACCAATAGCATAAGGCTTATAATAGAATTAAACTCAAAAAGTCATGTTGAAGGGCAAAACCATAGTTTTAGGCGTTACGGGTAGCATAGCTGCCTACAAGGTGGCAGGCCTTGCCAGCTCCTTGGTCAAGGAAGGCTGCGACGTGCATGTGGTCATGACAAGCAATGCAACCAATTTTATCAATCCCATCACTTTTGAGACATTGACGGGCAACAAGTGTCTTGTCGATACCTTTGACCGTAATTTCGAGTATAATGTTGAGCATGTGTCGCTGGCCAAGAAAGCAGATGTTGTCCTTGTCGCTCCTGCTACGGCAAATGTGATAGGCAAAATGGCAAACGGAATGGCTGATGATATGCTGACTACTGTTTTGCTTGCTGCTCAATGTCCAATCATCGTGTCTCCAGCTATGAACACTAATATGTATCATAATGGTTTTGTCCAGGAGAATATGCAAAGACTTCGTGAACACGGCATCGAGGTCATACCGCCACAAGTGGGACGGTTGGCTTGTGCCGATGTTGGCGAGGGCAAGATGCCCGAAGTTGAAGTGTTGACGGCTTATATTCGCAAAGCGGTTGCTTTTGGAAAAGATATGAAAGGATTGCGTGTCGTAGTGACAGCTGGCCCAACGTTGGAACCAATAGACCCTGTGAGATTTGTCAGCAACCACTCAACAGGCAAGATGGGTTTTGCCATAGCTCGTGCAGCCATGGAACGCGGCGCCGAGGTGACATTGATATGCGGCAACACCAATATAGAGCCTCCTTTGCTGGTGAACACGATTAAAGTCAAGACTGCAGCGCAAATGCTTGAAGCAGTGAATGAAAAATTCGCTAATGCCGATATCCTGATAAAAGCAGCTGCAGTGGCCGATTTTACCCCAGTTGAATACCATGATGAGAAGGTAAAGAAAAAAGAAGGTGACATGACCATTGAACTAAAGCGCACAACTGACATACTGAAAACCGTGTCAGCGAAAAAGAAACAGGGTCAGATAGTGTGTGGATTCTCCATGGAAACCGAAAACATGATAGAAAACTCTAAAAAGAAACTTGAGGAGAAAAACTTAGATATGATTGTGGCCAACAACCTCAAGACCGATGGCGCAGGCTTTGGCGTCGATACCAATGTCGTGACACTTATAACGAAAAACGATGTCAAGCAGCTGCCTATCATGTCGAAAGAAGAGGTGGCGCACAAACTTTTGGATGACATTCTTTCTATAAAACAATGCTGACCGATGGCAAAAAGCAAAAAAAATGATTCTTTGCATTGACATAGGCAACAGTACAGTCTTCATGGGCATGATGCGCGAAGGCAAGGTGCTGACTAGGGTGAGAGTCCCATCTTCGTTGACGAGTTATGACGAACATATAGCTGGCTTCATAAGCGAGAACAAGATTGACACGGTGTTAATGTCATCGGTGGTGCCTGCGGCCACTATTTTGGTTGAAGAGGCGGTGCGTCGCATGACAGGCAAGTCTTCACTTGTGGTGAAACGCAACCTTCAAGCTCCTTTCAAGATTGCCCTTGACGACCCTGGCACACTTGGCGCAGACCGTATTGCCGACGCTGCCGGAGCCATGCGCGATTACCCCTTGCCTGTAATCATTATCGACCTTGGAACGGCGACAACACTTTCTGTGATTGACAAGAACGGCATCTTCAGCGGAGGCTCCATTGGCCCTGGAATATACACATCGTTTCGTGCCATTACCAACAAGGCTGCACAATTGAAAGACTACCAGCTTTTGGTGCCACAAAGGATTATCGGAACCAATACCCAAGACTGCATCAATAGCGGTATCATAAATGGTCATGCAGCCATGATCGACGGCATGGTGCAACGCATAGAAAGCGAAACAGGACAAGTTTACAACCTGATTCTTACAGGTGGCATGGCGACCACTGTGGCACCTTTTTGCAAACAAAAACTAACAGTTGATGAGACGTTGATTTTGAGGGGATTGTATTATCTGTTTGAGAAGAATATGGTTGATAAAAACGGACTGAAATCATAAAAATGCACTACCATAGTGCGTTTTTTTTAATCTGCACTGTCACAGTGCATTTTTGATGCAATTATTGAATCCGTCTGTGGCAACATAATTCCCAGTTTGGGCTTTCGGACTGAATTATTAGTATGCCAATCGCTTAATTTGCATGATTGTTTCAGATTTGGAATCTGAAGGTAATGCTTTTTTCAATATGTTGATAATCGGTTTGTCGAAAAGAACTTTAACTGAAAAATCCCTTTAATTTTCCCCATTTGCATCTTTGAATAAAAAAAATTGTATTTTTGCAGCGAATTTAAAATCAAGAAAATAACTTTTAAAAGCATACAAAATGGCATTTAATCTTAGAAACAGAAACTTTCTGAAACTTCTGGATTTCACACCTGAGGAAATCCGCTACATGCTCAACCTCGCCGCTGACCTCAAGAAGGCCAAATATGCCGGCACAGAACAACCCCGTCTTAAGGGCAAGAACATAGCTCTTATATTCGAGAAGACCTCAACACGTACTCGTTGTGCTTTCGAGGTCGCCGCTAAAGACCAGGGTGCTCATGTTACCTATCTTGGCCCTACCGGTTCACAAATCGGCATCAAGGAATCGATGAAAGACACCGCCCGCGTCCTTGGCCGTATGTACGACGGTATCGAGTATCGTGGCTTTGGCCAGGCTATCGTTGAGGAACTTGGAAAATATGCAGGCGTGCCAGTATGGAACGGTCTCACCAACGAGTTCCACCCAACTCAAATCCTTGCCGACTTCCTCACTATGATGGAACACACCGACAAACCTCTCAACAAGGTTACTTTCGCTTACTGTGGCGATGCCCGTTTCAACATGGGAAACTCTCTGATGGTTGGTGGCGCCAAGATGGGAATGGATGTTCGTATCGTGGCTCCTAAAAAACTTCAACCTGCCAAGGAACTCATCGACACATGCAAGAAGATTGCCAAAGAGACCGGTGCTACAGTCACCGTCACCGACGATGTGAAGAAAGGCGTTAAGGGATGTGACTTCCTCTATACCGATGTTTGGGTATCGATGGGCGAACCTGTTGAGGTTTGGAAAGAGAGAATCAGTATGCTGAAACCTTATCAGGTGAATGCCGAAATGATGAAACTGACAGGCAACCCGAATTGCAAGTTCATGCACTGTCTGCCAGCATATCACAACCTTGAGACACAAGTCGGCCGCGACGTCAACAAGCAATTTGGTCTCGACGGTATCGAAGTCACTGAAGAAGTGTTCGAAGGCAAGAACAGCATCGTGTTCGACGAAGCAGAAAACCGTATGCACACCATTAAAGCTGTTATGGTAGCAACCCTCGGCGACTAATAATAAATATGATTTATCATAAACCTTAACGAGTGTAGAGGGCGCTTCTGCGTTCTCTACACTTTTTTTTGCCGATAAAACGAAATGAAGAAAATAATAGGAATAGGAAGTTCACTTGTTGATGTTCTGTCACATGTTGACAATGACGAGACACTTGAACGTCTTGGATTGCCTAAAGGCAGCATGCAGCTTGTGACTGCCGAGGAGGCAGAGGCCATCAACAAAACCCTTCCATCATCAGACATGGCTGCCGGAGGCTCGGCGGCCAACACCATTAGCGGACTGGCCAAACTTGGTGCAGAGGCTGCTTTTCTCGGAGTGGTGGGCGACGATTTTCTTGGCCGTTTTTTCGAGAAAGAGATGATTGGGACTGGTGTGATACCAATGCTTGTCAAAAGCACCACCTCGCCGTCAGGACGCGTGCAGGCCATTGTGTCGAGCGACAGCGAACGAACATTTGCCACATATCTTGGCGCATCGCTGGAACTCTCAAAAGAACATGTTACCCCTGAAAAATTTGAAGGCTGGGACATGTTATATGTCGAAGGATACCTCGTCTCAAACCCAACTATGCTAAACCATGCCCTAAAGACAGCTGACGACAAGGGAATGGACATTGCCATCGACCTTGCCAGCTATAATGTGGTGAGCGACAATCGCGAGTATTTGCTCGACATCATAAGGAATAGGGCCGATATAGTTTTCGCCAACGAAGAAGAAGCACGTGCCCTTACAGGCAAGGACCCAGAAGAAGCTCTTGGCTTCATTGCCGGCATGTGCGACATTGCTGTGGTTAAGACAGGCAAAAAAGGATCTTTGGCCAAACACGGCGATTTGACCGTCAGAATAGCCCCTGTCGAGGCCAATGTCATCGATACCACAGGCGCCGGTGACATGTTCGCAGCAGGCTTCCTTTGGGGACTTATCAATGGTATGGCTCTGCAACAATGTGGAAACCTTGGGTCTCTGCTCGCTGCCAACATAATCGAGGTGATGGGTGCTAAAATGGATGTGGCCCGTTGGGAAAAAATATATCAGATAATAGGAAAAAAATAAGCAAAAAAATGCTTTTTTTCTCAAAAGACGGAAAATCTTTTAGTTGCACAAAAGATTTTTTTGTAATTTTGCACTTCTTATATCCGAACATTCGAACAAATTATTAAATAATAGATATCAATGAAAGAATTTCAGACCAACGAGATCCGTAACATAGCACTGATTGGTGCTGCCAAGTCCGGAAAGACCACCTTGGGTGAGAATATGCTCTTCGAGGGAAAAATGATTAACAGAAAAGGAAGCACTGACGAGAAAAACACAGTGTCCGACTATCGTCAGATAGAAATGGACCGCCAGATTTCCGTAAATGCTTCAATGCTTTACACTGTCATCAACAATGTCAAGATCAACATTCTTGACACCCCTGGTTTCAGTGACTTTTCGGGCGACATCGTTTCCTGCCTGACAGCTGCCGACACTGCTGTCTTTACTGTCAATGCCCAAGCTGGTGTCGAGGCTACTACCGAAAACGCATGGCGCCATGCCTCATCGACACAAAAACCCGTTGTCTTCTTCATGAACCAACTTGACCATAGTAACGCAAACTTTGACAATGCCATATCACAGCTTAAGGAATATTTCGGACAAAAAGTAACTCCTATTCAATATCCTGTCAATGCAGGTGAGGACTTCAACGCTGTGATAGACCTTATCATGATGAAGATGCTTGTTTTCAAGAACGGCAATGGTGCTCCGGAAGTACAGGACATTCCTGCAAGCGAGATGGCAAAAGCTGAAGATTTGCACAACAGCCTTATTGAGCATGCTGCTGAAGGTGAAGAGGCTCTTATGGAGAAATTCTTTGAAACAATGACTCTTACTGAAGAGGAAATGGAGCGTGGCATCCGCTTGGGTATTATCCACCGTGACATATTCCCTGTCATTTGTGGTGCTGCAAAACGTGGAGTTGGCGTTAGCCGCCTTTGCGATTTCATAATTAATGCATGCCCGTCGCCAGTTGACATGCCGGCTGTTAAGGCCGTAAATGGCACCGAGTTCCACAACAGCAGTGACGAACCAACAGCTTTGCAGATATTTAAGGTGACCACCGAACAGAACCTCGGCGACGTCGCCTGGATGCGTATCTATGGAGGTACAGTCGTCAAAAGCCAAGACCTTGTTAATCCACGCTCTGGAAACAAGGAACGTCTGTCACAATTGCTCGTTTTCCGTGGCAAGAACCGCGATGAAATAGAAAAGGCCAATGCTGGTGACATCATCTGCACCATCAAGTTGAAAGATGGCCGTATCAACGACTCGCTTGTTGATGCCAAAGTGTCCGAGGCTGAATTCGAACCAATAAAATTCCCTGACCCCATTTTCTCGACAGCCATCAAGGCAGTCAACTCGCAGGAAGACGAAAAACTCGGTTCGATACTTGCCGACATGCACAAGACCGACCCGACAATCATATCAGCAAACTCACGCGAACTTCGCCAGAACATACTGCAATGCCAAGGCGAATATCATCTCAATACAATAAAATGGTATTTCGACAATGTTTACAAGATTGCTGTTGAAACCATGTCACCAAAAATACCTTACCGTGAAACAATCACCAAGTCAGCACGTGCCGACTACCGTCATAAGAAACAGTCCGGTGGTAGCGGTCAGTTTGGTGAAGTCCACCTCCTGCTCCAACCTTATTATGAAGGCTATACCGATCCTTCTGACCTGCAGGTTCGTGGCAAGGAGGAGTACGACCTGCCTTGGGGTGGTAAGCTTATCTTTGCAAACTGTGTCGTTGGTGGTGCAATCGATGCACGTTTCATGCCTGCTATATTAAAAGGCATTAACGAGCGTCTTGAGGAAGGCCCTCTGACAGGTTCGTATGCCCGTGACATCATCGTTTATGTGTATGACGGTAAGATGCACCCGGTTGATTCAAACGAAATGGCATTCAAGATCGCTGGCCGTATGGCTTTCAGTGCAGCCTTCAAAAACGCTGGCCCAAAAATCATGGAGCCAATATACGACCTTGATGTTCGCATGCCAGCCGACATGATGGGTTCTGTCATGACTGACCTGCAAGGACGTCGCGCCATTGTGATGGGAATGGATTCTGACCACAACTATCAGACAATACATGCCAAGGTGCCGTTGGCAGAAATGGACCGCTATTCAACAAGCCTCAGCTCTCTTACTTCAGGACGCGGCTCCTTTGCAATGCGTTATGCTGAATACCAACAAGTACCTACTGATGTCCAGAACAAGCTTCTTAAAGAATACGAAGAAAGCAAGAAGGACGAAGAATAATAGATGTTTTAACATTCCAAAGAGGTGTCTTTTCAAGATGCCTCTTTTTTTTGATTATGATATTAAAATTAATCAAGGATTATAAATAATTGAAAGGAATTCCCTGCAATTTCTATATGTTTTTTATTTTTGCGAAACAAAAAGTTAAAAATATGTGTGGAATAGTAGCATACTTAGGTCATCAGGAAGCATATCCCATTCAGATAGAAGGCATTAAGAGATTGGAAAATAGAGGATATGATAGTGCTGGCGTGGCATTGCTCAATGGCAAAAATGAACTCAATGTTTACAAGACCAAAGGCAAGGTCTCTGTTCTTGAGCATTTTGCTGCCGACAAAGTCAGAACGGGCAAAATAGGCGTTTACACACATGCCGGCTCCGAGATAGGTGTGGCCTCGACAAAGGCATTCACCTCGTAGGTGACTGTGGTGGCTCTTTTGGCTCTGTGTTTGGCCGAGTTGAAAGGTGCGCTTAAAGAAGAACGCCGCCAAGAACTTATAAATTAACTCGACGCAATCCGAGATAAGATAAAGACTACCCTTGAAAAGAGTGACATAGTGAAAGGGGTGGCCGAGAAATACAAGGACGTGCGCAATATGCTCTATTTGGGAAGACTTCAAAACTACCCTGGTGCTCTTGAAGGTGCCTTGAAACTCAAGGAAATATCGTATATACATGCGGAAGACTATCCCGCAGCCGAAATGAAACATGGCCCCATAGCCCTTATTGACAAGGATATGCCTGTGATATTTGTTGCGACCAACTCTAAGACCTATGAGAAAGTGGTGAATAATGTCCAGGAGGTGAAAGCCCGTCAGGGTATCATCATCTCTGTCGTGGAAGAAGGCGACTCAATCGTTAAGGCTATGTCGGACTATGTGATTGAGATACCTCATGCTGAATCGCTTTTTAGCCCCTTGTTGGCAACAATACCCTTGCAGATGCTGGCTTACCACATTGCCGTGATGAGAGGATGCAACGTTGACCAACCGCGCAATTTGGCAAAGTCTGTTACCGTAGAGTGATTCATGTCTCTTCAATTCATTGTCGCAAAAAGACTATTCAGATTAAAAAAAATCCATTTCGACATATATATACAACGATATTCAAAAATAATGTCGTAATTTTATTGCTTAAAAAATACATTATGAGATTACTATTGCTAATAACGACTTTAGTTTTGGCGTTTTCAGATGCTTTTGCCCAAAACAAAGTAACTGTTAAAGAGACGCGGACGCCCAGGACTTATGTCTTCTCTCTTGAGGATTGCATTGCCTTTGCCTTTGCAAATAGCTATGACCGAAAGAGCATGGAACTCAATAGCGAGTCACAGCAAGTCAGTTACAAACAGTCAAAAGAGTCGAGGCTTCCCAGCGTGAATGCTTCGGTGGGAGAGAATCTGAGCATAAACAATAGCACAGTGTCGGATGCGGAGTTCACAGACAACTTCTCAGGCAATATAGGGATTAATGCATCTGTGCCAATCTACCAAGGCGGGTCGATAAAGAAAACAATAGAACAGAATCGTCTTGGGGTTGAGCGTGCCGAGATGCAGCTTCAGCAATACGACAACCAACTTTCGGTGCAGATACTTCAGGCTTTCCTGTCGGCTATAAGCAATGAGGAGTTGCTTAAACATCAGGAAGACCTGCTGAAAACAACGTATGCCCAGATGCAACAGGGACAAGTCCGCTATAATGCCGGAACGATTCTTGAAAGCGACAAGCTATTGCTCGAAGCGCAGTATTATAGCGATTCAAGTAATGTTGTACAGACACGCATTAATCGTGACAATAGCATACTTTCGCTCAAGATACTCCTTTCAATGGACCCTGCCGACAGCCTCGTCATTGTCTCGCCCAACACTGACAATCTTGATGACCTGAACTCGTCTCTGCCATCAGAACAAGAGGTTGTCGAAACAGCCCTGGAAGTTTATCCCAACCTTAAGTTAAGCCAATACGATGTGCTGTTGGCGGAAAATAGCGTTTCGCTTGCAAAAAGCAACTTTTATCCTTCAATAAGTGCTAGTGCGGGAGTGAGCGCAGGGCATCGCGGCTTTGACGGGTTTGGGCAGCAGTTGTGGAAAAGCTCAGGCGAGTCGGTGGGCATTTCGATGAGCATTCCTATATACAATAGGGGCGCAACGCGTGCCAATGTTAAGAAAAACCAAATAGCATTGCAGCAGGCACAACTTGATTATGAACAAACCCAACTTGACATCAGGCAGACTGTGGCGTTGGCATATCGCAATGTTGTTGCGGCTTTTAGTTCCTATAAGGCGTCTGAGAAAAAGGAACAGGCATATAGCAAGAGTTATAAGGCATACGAAGTGCAGTTTGAACATGGAACCATAACCGCTGTGGACCTCCTCCAGCAGCAAAATAACTATCTTAATGCACTGAATCTGTTCATTCAAGACAAATACTCGCTCGTTTTGCAACGCAAAGTGCTGGACGTTTATATGGGAAAACAAATATCATTGTAGAATCAATAACTTAAAATATTATGAGCAAGAAAACTAAGATATGGCTTACGGTAATAGCGATATTGGTGGCTGTGGTGGCTGTCATTATAGTCAAGTCATTGAAAAACAGTGGCAAGGAACTGGTTGTTCGCACCTATGTGGTTGGTGACTATACCGTTGAAAACACTGTTACTGCTACAGGTACGATTGAGCCTGTAGAGACGGTTGAAGTGGGCACCCAAGTGTCGGGTAAGGTTGAGACAATATATGTTGACTTCAATAGTGTAGTCAAAAAAGGAGACCTCTTGGCCGAGTTGGACAAACTCACATTGAACGAGAGCCTGAGCCGTGCACAAGCCAATCTCACATCGGCTGAGAGCCAGTTGAAATATGCAAAGTTGACCTACGAGCGCACCAAGCAGCTTTATGAGCAGAATGCGGCTACTCTTGCAGCATATCAAGAAGCCCAAAACTCATACACACAGGCACAGATGAGCAAGAAAAATGCTCAAGCCTCATACGACCAGGCAAAGGTTGACCTTGGCTACGCAAGCATCTATTCACCTATCGACGGCGTCGTCTTGGATCGTGCCGTTGAGGTCGGACAAACGGTGGCAGCCTCGTTCAGTACACCTACTTTGTTCACCCTTGCCAACGACTTGACACGCATGCAGGTGGAAGCTAATGTTGATGAGGCTGACATAGGCCAAGTCAAAGTGGAACAGATGGTTACATTTACTGTTGATGCTTATCCTGACGATGTGTTTGAGGGAAAAGTGAACCAAATACGCATGCAACCTATAACAACAAGCAATGTTGTCACTTATACCGTCATAATTGAAGCTCCAAATCCTGAGCAGAAATTGTTTCCTGGCATGACAGCAAGCGTCACCATAGTGACTGAGTCGGCATCCGGTTTGGCTGTGCCAGCTGAAGCTTTCAACTTCACTCCGTCAGATGATGTAAAGAAGGCACTGATGAAAGAGTCCGGCAAGTCTAAGGACAAGCCTATAAACGATAGTGAGGGCGGAAAGCATGTCGGGCCTCTTCCACAAATGCAAGATGGCAAGACTCACGCATTGCTTTGGGTAAAGAACAATGGTATGATAAAGCCTTGTCCTGTGAAGACCGGCGTAAGTGACGGAGCGTATAAGATGATAGAGATTGGTGTGCAGGCTGGCGATTCAGTCGTTCTCTCGGCAGAATATGTAGCCAAGGAAACCAAAAAGGCAAGTCAAGGCAAAAATCCATTCATGCCGGGACGACCTGGCGGCAGAAAAAACAAATAGCCCGGTTATGGAGAAGCAGTCTATAATAAAAGTTGAGAATCTGCGTCGCACTTTCGTGGTGGGAAGTGAAGAGGTGCATGCCTTGAAAGGCATATCGTTCGACATCTTTGAAGGCGAATTTGTGAGCATTATGGGCTCCAGCGGCAGTGGCAAGTCCACATTGCTCAATATTCTTGGCTGCCTTGACCAACCAACTTCCGGAAATTACTATATTGATGGCATATCAGTTCGCGAACGTTCCCGCAATGAGTTGTCGATGATACGCAATAGAAAAATAGGTTTCGTGTTCCAGTCATACAATCTTTTGCCCCGTACAACGGCCATAGAGAATGTGGAACTGCCTTTGGTGTACAACACTGATGTTAGTATGCGTCAAAGACACGAGAAAGCTGAATATGCACTTGAGTTGGTAGGCCTTAAAGAGCGTATGGGCCACATGCCTAACCAACTGTCCGGTGGTCAGCAGCAGCGTGTTGCCATAGCCAGGGCACTTGTCAACGACCCCGTGATAGTGCTTGCCGATGAGGCAACGGGCAATCTCGACACTCGTACCTCATACGAGATAATGAGCCTGTTCCAAAACCTCCACGAACAAGGCAAGACAATAGCTTTTGTGACACACGAGTCGGATATCGCCGTGTTTACCGAAAGGACTGTCTTTTTGCGTGATGGCCATATTCTTCGTGACGACGTGGTCAATACAAAGTCGGCTATTGAAGCCCTGAAGGCATTGCCAGTGGACAACGATTATTAGTAATTATAAATCAATTATACCCAAAACTATCAGAAATGGACATCTTAAATTTGCTCAACATATCATATAAGGCACTTTTGCGCAATAAGACACGCTCTTTTTTGTCTATGTTGGGCATTGTGATTGGCATAGCTGCCGTGATAGCAGTCGTTGACCTTGGTGAAGGACTTAAGAAAAACACAAGCAACCAACTCTCTGACATGGGAACGAACCTTATTATGGTGATGCGTGCCAACCAACGTCGTGGCGGTGTCAGCATGGGCTCGTCGAATGTGCAGTCGCTGAAAGTGAGTGATTGTGAACTGATTGCCAAAAAAGCCAAAAACGTTACCATGGTTAGCCCTGTGGTTAACAGCGGAGGTCAACTGGTCAATGGTTCGAGAAACTGGTCAGGCTCGGTTTATGGAGGCTCTCCTGACTATATTGAAATAAAGAAATATGATATTTCAACAGGCGTGAATTTCACCGATGAGGACGTAAAAAAATATTCCAAAGTGGGACTTATAGGCCAGACTGTAGTTGAGAATCTGTTTGGTGAAAATGAAGACCCAATAGGAAAGAGCATCCGAGTTGGCAATATGCCGTTCAAGGTCATAGGCACTCTGAAAGAGAAGGGCGAGAATGGTATGGGCATGGACCAGGACGATATTGTCATAATGCCATATTCAACTGTGCAAAAACGAATGCTTGGCGTTGACTACATCCAGCAGATCTTCTGTTCTGCAGCGTCGGAAGATGTTGCTCAGGATGCTGTTGCCGAAATAGAGGAGATATTGCGCGAGTCACATAAGATAGCGCTGGATGCGGAAGACGATTTTGAAGTCCGAACACAACAGGAGATGCTTGAGATGATGACGTCGCTTACCGGTACCATAACTACTGTATTGGTTGCCATAGCTCTCATCTCTCTCATGGTAGGTGTGATAGGCATTATGAACATTATGTATGTCACAGTGACTGAACGCACAAAGGAGATAGGGCTTAGAATGTCGATAGGAGCTAAAAATTCACTCATTCTTTTGCAATTCCTTTGCGAGAGTATGATATTAAGCCTGATAGGTGGCATATTTGGCATGGTGTTTGGCGTGTTGCTGTCTTATCTCGTTGCAACATTCATGTCATTGCCGTTTGTTGTAAACCCATTGTGGATGGTCATATCGTTTGTGGCATGTGCCCTGTTGGGCCTTATAGCTGGTTTCTTCCCAGCACTAAAGGCGTCGCGCACCGACCCGATTAATGCTTTGAGATATGAGTAAGAAAAAAAACATAAACACACCAATAAAAGATGATTATTTGCCTTTGAAGCGAATATTCAACCTGTCGATTACTATCTGTATCGGTTTTCACCTGATTTTCTTCGTTGTTGTGTTTTTTGGCAAGACATTGCTCTATTCCAGCTCCATTCAATCTGAATTGCCGAGTCATCATTTCGTGTTCAGCAGGTTCCTGATCTTTTTCATGGTCAACTTCGTCCTCGTTTTCGTGCTTTTTCTGTGGAACCGCAAAATAATGATGCATAAATTCGACAAAATTTATAAGGAATTGTCTATCATCATTGTCGGATCCTTAGTGATAACCCTTGTTTATACCGCTTTGGCAGTGTTTCCGGCAATTTATTTTGAAAGCAAGGACAATATCTCTTCCGAAAATCTGTTCCATATAATTCGCGACGACTTGATTCGTAACCTGATGTTGACCTTTGTCGTCACTTTGGTGTCGCAATTGGTCAAGTCTGTTACCGACCAGCGCAACATAGCCGTCGAGAACGAGACTCTTAAGGCCGAAAATATGAAAGGCCGATTTGAGGCGCTGAAGAACCAGATGGACCCTCATTTTGTCTTCAATTCACTCAATACGCTTCAGTCGCTAATATCTATTAATGCCGACAAGGCAGAAGAGTATTTGCAGAAAATGTCGTATGTGATGCGTTATTCGTTGCAAGGCAAGGAAGTGGTTAAGTTGGAAGAGGAACTCCTCTATCTCGGTTATTATTGCGATATGATGAGAATGCGCTATTCAGAAAATCTCAACATAGCAATCGACATCGATGCCGACGCCCAGAAATGCCTAATCCTGCCATTGACACTTCAAGGCCTGGTTGAGAATGCCATAAAACACAATGTGGTGTCATCAAAAAAGAATCTGACCATCAATGTCATATCTCATCTTGGCAAGACAATAACGGTATCAAACAACATTCAGCCAAAAATAGAAAAGGCCAATTCCAATGGTATTGGTCTAACCAATTTGTTGGAGCGTTATCGCTTGAAATGGGAAAGGGAGATTGTAATTAAAATCGAAAATAATCAATTTGAAGTGGAAATACCCTTGGTAAACCCTGATGAATATACTACCTTGTGTTGACAATGTGGATTAATGAATTGTATTTTAAGGAAATAGAGCTATGAAAATACTTGTTGTAGAAGACGAAGTGTTAGCCACCCAAATGTTGCAGAAACTTATAAAAGAGGTGGAGCCTGAAGCCGAGATCCTGGCCCAATTGCAAAGTATAGAGGAATGTGTTGAATGGCTTGAGAACAACCCCATGCCCGATTTGATGTTTGCCGACATTCACCTTGCCGACGGTTCGGCCTTCGTCATTTTCGATAAGGTTAATGTCACTTGCCCTGTTGTCTTTACCACCGCCTACGACGAGTATGCACTCAAGGCTTTCGAGGTGAACAGCATCGACTATCTGCTGAAACCGATAAACA
This sequence comes from Bacteroidales bacterium, assembly GCA_045616045.1. Lineage (GTDB taxonomy): Bacteria > Bacteroidota > Bacteroidia > Bacteroidales > F082 > Limimorpha. The sequence continues at coordinate 19,595 of JAZLGA010000011.1, forward strand.
GGGGCGAATTGGCGCGCGCATTCAGTAAATTCAAGAAATTGGGAATGAAACCCATAAATACCCAGTTTCCTTTGGATAACACTGTGGCCGGCAGCCATAAGAAATACAAGAGTTTCTTTCTTGTCCCAAGCCGTGATAGGCTTATACCTATGGACATAAACAATATAGCATATATCTACACGGGCACAAAAAATGTAAAGGTGACAATGTTCGACAAGAGCAATTTCACTCTTAATCTCAATATGGATGAAATCATGTCACAACTTGACCCGACCAAGTTTTTCAGGGCAAACAGACAGTTCATAGTGTCAAAAGAGGCCATCAGAGACCTTACAATATGGTTTGGGAGCAGGCTTGCGTTGAACCTGAAAATAGAGGCGCCCGAGGACGTTCTTGTGAGCAAGGCGCGTGTAAACGAGTTTAAGGAGTGGTTTATGAGTTGATTGCCAAGCACGGCTTTAAGGCCAGAATATAGTCTTATCTGACAAAATCTTCTCCCGTTTGTTCCACGGCATCATTGGCATCGTTCTGATTTTGTGCTGATGTCTTGGGAGAGAATATTACGTCGGCCGTCACGAAGGCGTTGGTAAATCTCCCTTTTATCATGCGCAGGCATTTTTCGGCCTCGACACGTGTCCTGAAATCACCAACACGAAGGCGATAGTAAGGCTGCCCATACGAAAGATAAACGGGTATGCCTCTGAATTGGCTCTGAAACTCTCTCTTTTTGGTTTCTGCATGTTCTATCGCATCGTTGCCAACTTCCATGAAAATCTGCACACGGAATCCGTTTAGTGTACTGTCGATGGCATGAAGCCTATGTTGTTTGTCCATGAGGTTGTCTATACGGTCGTCTTGCCTTAAAGTGAGTTTGCCGTTGTTTTGGGCAATGCCGCAAAGTGACAAGAATATGGCTGCTATTATAAGTGTTGTTTTTTTCATGCTATTATTCTCCGTTCGTCATGCAAAAATACAAAATAATATTAATAGATGTGATTTGTGACGCCTAAAACGTGCTATATCTCGTCTTTGAGTTTTTCCAAAAGACGTCGTTCTTTCTTTGTGGGCCGTCCTGCTCCGCGGTCGCGGTATTCAGTTTTGTAGGCACGCATGAACTCAATGCGCTCGAGTTCTTCGGCAGGAGTGAGGTCGGTGTAAACTTCTGGTACTTGTTTGGGCGAGACGCGATTTTTTACAAGCGACTTTATCTGGACGACCTTGTGGAGTTGTTCTATTTGCACTTGTATTATTTCGCCCTCTTTTACTTCGCGAGATGGTTTCACGGCATTATTGTTTATTTTGACCTTGCCGCCTTTAATGGCATCCGCTGCGAGCGAGCGTGTCTTAAAGAGCCTTGCAGCCCATAGCCATTTGTCTATCCTGATGATGTCCTCTTTGTTGTCCATGCTATAGAGAAAAGCTATGTGGCAAAACTTGGTTATTTTTCCTTGAATATCATCTGAATGGGAACCCCGTTGAAGTCCCAATTTTCGCGTATCTTGTTCTCAAGGAAACGCTTGTAAGAGTCTTTGATGTCTTTGGGCAGGTTGCAGAAGAACACGAATTGTGGGGCATAACTCTTCAGTTGGGTTATGTATTTTATGCGAATATATCGGCCGCGCGAGGCTGCCGGTGGGGGGACCGAGCCAATCACTTCGAGCATGGTGTCGTTTAGTTCGCGCACGCTGATGCGTCGTTCACGGTTCTCATAAACATGGTGTGCTGTCTCCAGCACTTTGAAGATGCGTTGTTTGCTGATGGCCGAAGTGAAGATGATTGGATAGTCGGTGAAAGGTGCTGTGCGTTGCCGTATCACTTTCTCGTATTCAAGGTGTGTGTTCGAGTTCTTTTCCACCAAGTCCCATTTGTTGACTACGATAACCAGTCCTTTCTTGTTTTTTTCGATGAGGTGGAGTATGTTCAAGTCTTGAGCTTCGAATCCGCATTGAGCATCTATCATTAGTATTGCCACGTCGCAGTCTTCGATGGCGCGTATGGAACGTAATACTGAATAGAATTCGATGTCTTCTTCAACTTTCGATTTTTTTCTCAGCCCTGCCGTGTCAACCAGGGTGAAGTCCATGCCGAAAGCGTTGTAGCGTGTGTCGTTGGTGTCGCGGGTGGTGCCTGCTATGTTGGTCACGATGTGGCGGTCTTCGCCAAGGAAGGCGTTGATAAGAGATGACTTCCCCACATTGGGTCGTCCCACTACAGCGAAACGTGGCAAGTCGGTGGCAAAGTCGGTGCTGTTTGAAGGCAGCAATTCGCATATCTTGTCGAGCAATTCGCCTGTGCCTGTGCCTGTCATTGCGGAGATGCCGTATGGCTTGCCCAACCCAAGGGTGTAGAACTCTGCTGTATTGGCATCCTTGTTGGGCTCGTCAATCTTGTTCGCGGCCAGTATTACATTTTTCTTTTGTCGGCGGAGAATGTTGGCCACGTCCTCGTCAAGAGGGTGAAGCCCGTTGAGCCCGTCAACGAGGAAAACTATCACGTCGGCCTCGCCAATGGCCAGTTCTACCTGCTTGCGTATCTCACTCTCGAAAATGTCGTCTGTGCCAATTGCGTATCCTCCCGTGTCAATAACGGTGAATTCCTTGCCATTCCAGTCGCTCTTGCCGTAGTGGCGGTCGCGCGTCACTCCGCTGGTCTCTTCCACTATTGCTTTGCGCTCCTTCAGCAGACGGTTGAAAAATGTTGACTTCCCTACATTGGGTCTCCCCACTATGGCTACAATGTTTGACATGGCTTCTTGTTTATAAATATTCGCGCAAAGATACGACTTTTTCCTTTATCAGGTGCTTGACAGTCTGCATATCACTGAAAAGCATGGTGTTTTTTCTTTAGTCTCTCTCTGGCTGTCATGCTGTTTTATATATTGGGTGGTTTTATGCCTCGTATCCAAAACGCTTGAGCTCGTTCTCGTTGTCGCGCCAGTCTTTGTCAACTTTTACGAATAGGTCAAGGAAGATTTTCTTCCCGGTGAACTCTTCTATGTCGGTGCGTGACTGTATGCCTAATTTCTTTATGGCCGAACCTCCCTTGCCAATTATGATGGCTTTTTGCGACTCGCGTGCTACGTAGATGTTTGCCCGGATGGCTATGCGCTTTTCGCTTTCTTCGTATGACTCCACTTCAACCTGTACCGAATATGGTATTTCCTGTTGGTAGTTGAGCAGAATCTTCTCGCGTATTATCTCTGTAACGAAAAACCGCATTGACTTGTCGGTGAGTTCGTCTTTCGGGAAGTAGGGTGGGCACACGGGCAGCTTTTCCAATATGCTTTCAAACACATTTGATATGTTTGCATTGTGTGCAGCCGCTATGGGGAATACTGTGGCTTGCGGCAGCTCGTTTTCCCAGTAATTGACAGCCTTGGCAACATCTTCCTGATTTGAGAGGTCTATCTTGTTGATTAGGACAAACACGGGCGTCTCTGTTTTTTTGAGTTTTTCAACAGTCTTCTCCTCTGTTTTTTTGTCGGTGATGTCGACAACAAACAAAATAAGGTCGGCATCGGTTAGTGCAACATTGACAAATTGGTTCATTATCTCGTGCATTTTGTATGCAGGGTCTTTGATGATGCCCGGTGTGTCGGAGAAAACTATCTGAAAATCGTCTCCGTTCACTATGCCGAGTATGCGATGGCGTGTGGTCTGGGCTTTTGATGTTATGATGGATATCTTCTCTCCAACAAGCTGGTTCATAAGTGTTGATTTGCCTACGTTTGGACGCCCGATGATGTTTACATAGCCTGATTTGTGTTCCATGATGAAAAAAATATGTGGTTTTTGTTGTGCAAAGAAAAAAAATTATTACCTTTGCAGCGCAAAAACGGAGAATTTTTTTTCAAACGTTTTGTTTCAGGCAATGCGGGGTGGAGCAGAGGCAGCTCGTTGGGCTCATAACCCAAAGGTCGCAGGTTCGAGTCCTGCCCCCGCTACAAAAAAAACAACACCTCATTCCCTATATCTACCGATAGTTGTCTATAGTTTCTTTTTACGCACTGTTCGCAGTTCGATGGTTAGTCTTGTCTAATGACGGGTTATACTCCCGTTAATTTTTTATTATATAATCCATTGGCTTTCTTGCCTGTAATATAAAAACATGTCTCAAGCCTGCCTCTGTGTTCGTGGTGCGTATGTGGCGTGGTCTCATTTTGCCACTCTCACGCTGCGTGTCGTTGCTCCATTACCGATTTTTATGCTGACTTTGAAGCGTCCCGTTTGTCATAGAAATACAAATCCATAAATTTGTATGTGAGTGCTTGTCAAAATAAAAGTCCGAACGTAATTAAGCAAAAAAAAGCGGCCCGCCTGTTGGCGGGTCGCTCTGTACAAATAATCCTTTTGTGCCTTATGGCATTATTGGGATGTTATTTCACGACGACTACGCGTTGTACAGTGACAACATCGTTGGTTGTGATGCTAAGCGTGTATATGCCGGCACCGAAGTCGCCTAAGTTGATGACTGCGTTGTTGCCGTTCACGTGAGCTTTGTAAACAACGTTACCGAGAGCGTTCATTATAACGATGTAGTTCATGTCTTTTGCATCGATGTTGATGATGCCGGTGGTTGGGTTAGGATAGATGCTGATGTTGTTGGCTTTTTCAGCCATGCCGTCTATTGTGGTGAAGATGACACCGTCAGACCATTCACTTACGCCACCGTCTTCGCAAATTGCCTGGACTTCAACAATGTATTGTGTGCCTTCTTCAAGGCCTTCAATGGTATAACTGTTCTCGTGTATTCCTTCAACGACTTCCCATTCTTCTTCTGCGCGGTTTTTGGTGATGTCGGTTATTGTGAGGTTAACTTGGTCTTCGTAGAGGGTAGCGTTATAAGACACATAGAATTCATATTTCTTGCCAGCCTCGAAGAAATAGTCATCATAACGTCCCGGGATGTTGCCGTTGTCTTCAGAAGCAATCCAAATTCTGTCGCCAGGAGTTGGATTGGTGATGCACCAGTCGTATGTTCCCTCTGGTACGTCAATCGAATAGCTGTTGTCGATAATGATGTTGGATGTGGTCAGAGAGCCGTCGGCGTTTTCATGAATCTTGTACTCGAAATTGTCGTACAAGCCAGCAGGAGCATCGCCACTACTTGTGAGAGGGCCTACCGTAGGTATGATGCTGCCAAATGTGCTGGCATCGGCATCAATAAGCATCTGGTATCCTGAGCCGTTACCCCAAACGTTGTCTGCGCTTAGTGTAACAATTGCTGTTTCAGGAGCAGTGTAAGGTCTGTATCTCAAGACATATTCGCTTGCGTCTCCGTCCCAAGCTACAGTGACGTTAGTGCCGTCAACATCGGCTGTAACGTTTTCGACTGGTTGGCAAACCACTGTCACTTCGCTGCATTGCTTTTCAGCCAAAGCGTAGTAAACGCCGCCCTCTTTCGAGCCGTTTTGGATGATGCTTATGCAATATTCTGGATAATCTTCATCGTTAATCTCATCGGTGTAAGATGTCTCGCCGTCGCGAAGTTTGGCAACGATGGCGTCGTCGCGATAAACAATAGCTCCTATGTGATTCTGCTCTCTCATCACATTTGTGACAGTGATGTCAGATACATAGTGAACGAATTGATCAACACTGATGTTACGTATGGCGATATAAACTTGCTCGCCAGCCCATTCGCTCAAGTCATAGGTGAACCATTCTCCTGATACCGATGAGGTGGTTTCGTTACCTAGAATATTGGTGAAATCTGCTGCTTCAGTGCCTGTGGTAGAGAGTCTGACCTCGAATGATTCAGGATAGCTTGATGAATAGCAATATGTATTAAATCTCAATTCTGAATTACTGGTTAGTTCCAGTTGAGGTGTAATCAAATAGTCGTCGTTTCCAGTTGTAGAATAATAAATACCATATGTATTGCTGCCGCTTTGTTCCCAAGTGTTCATGTCATCGTTTGCATCCAATATGGTTACTTCTTCTGCCATGACAGTGTAGTCAGTCTGCTGAAGACCTGCGCTTGGCATTTCCCATGTGAGGTTGGCTGTTGTTCCGTCAAATACGACTTGTGGTTTTTGAGGTGCGCCTGTGAAGTGATCGCCGCTTTGGAATGTCCAAGCTTTTTCGGCACCTTCCAATATGGCGCCCGATTTGTAAACTGCTTCGATGGCAGTGGTGTGATTGCTGCCGTCTGCAAAGCCTTCGGTAGGTTGTAAGAAGTCAAGGTCGGTAATGCTTTCAGCTACGAGTGCACCGTCAAGATAAACATTGTATCCAACTAAAACGTCATCGTCGCTGAGGCTGATGTCGTCAACACGAAGTATATAATTGTCTGTGCAGTTGAAGTGGCGTATTGCAAAATAAATGTCTTGGCCAACGTATGCGCTCAAGTCAACAGTGTATTCATACCAATTTCCAGTTGCCTTGTTTTGGCCGCGCACTTTGGCTTTTTTGGTTCTGTTCATGGCTGCTGAGCCTTTCTTTGCTGTCATAGTCCACTCTTGTATGGTTGTGAAGTCGGCAGGAGTGCTGAATCCGGTTGTTGAAACAGCAACTCCGAAGTGTTCTGCAGGAAATTCAGGATCTTGTGCACCTGCCCAGAATTTGAGTGTGCAGTTATCTTCACCGATGGTGATCTGTGGAGAGACAAGGTAGTTGTCAGGTGTCAGGGGACCAACATAATTAACATAGCTCTGTGACATAACAGCATCACTGCCGCTGTGTGCTGTTAGCCCAAGGGATGAAGTCAATGCCCAGCAATAGCCATCGCCGTCAGCATCAATTGTTGTAAAATCGCTCATGCCGTTTTCGAAGCCCCAGCTGTAGCTGCTGCGGTTGCCTTTTATGCCCCAAGCTTTGTTGTTGAAGCGTGCAAAGGGCTTGCTGTTTTCTTTGATGTGGCGGGCTGCTATTTTCCCTTTTATGTTGTTGTCGGCAAGGGTGATGTTGCTGAGGTTCTTGAATCCTCCTTTGACGCCAGCTTTTTCGTGAGGAGTAAGTTTGTCTCCGCTAATGTAGAAATCTTTAGAGAAGATATAGATTACATCATAACCTGCATCATAACCAGAAGACAAAACGTCCACTAATGAGGGATTCCCATTGAAAGAGAAAGTCAGATTGTCTGCATCTACGGTGCAACCTGTATTGGGCATTAATTCGACATATAAATAATAATAATTATCTTCTTCAAATGGATCTCCTTCATCAAGAGAATAATTATAATCAGTCCATTCCATATAGGTTATTTGGCAGTTGTCGTCTGCAACACTGAGGTCGTAGCTTACGGTGCTGCCAAGTGCAGGCTCGACGAAGCCAGTGAGATTTACAGAGCTAATGACGCAATCGTCGCCGCCACTGATTAAAAAGTTGTTTGAAGTGATAGTAAGAATCTTTTCTGCTTCGTCATAATATGTGTTAGCGACATCGGTAAGGCTTGCGTCACCGTTGAGGTAAACGCTGTAGTCATCGTTAAGAATGCAATCGTTTTTGAATTTCACTTGCACAATGAAATAATACTCTTTTCCTTCAACAAAAGTTGAGGTTGGGTTCATTGGTGAAAAAGATGTTGACTCATACCAACCGAAGATGTCAGAGATTTGGTAGTTTTCGTCTTCTGTTACAAAGTTGTCAGAAGGGTTAGCTCCTGCTTCTGGTTCTTCAAAGGAGACGAAGACTTCATCATACACACAATCATCTTGTGATGGGTAGGTTTGTGGAGCTGCTTCCCACATGGCCCAGCCAGAGGCTGAGATGTAGAAGCACTCGTCCGGGACTGCCGGTGCCTGCGCTTGTGTTTTGCCTGCAAACGTTATTAGGCACAGCATCATGAGAGGTAAAAATAGTTTCTTCATGATTTTAATTTTTTAATTAATAATTTAGTTTGATTTGTTTGTTACTTTCAAATTGATATTTTTTGAAAATTGTTAATTAAATGCAAAGATAATCATCTTTTTTTTACAACGGGAGTTTTTTTAGAAAAAAAAGTTCTCGAGCGGTAATTTTTTTGTTTATCATATTGGAAACAAACAGGTTATGGTATTGAAAAAAACGAGGTGTTTGTCATTGGTTGTCTTTTGCAGTAACCAAATAGGAAAATCATTCGTTTTTCAAGTGTACATCCATTTGAGGGAAGGGTATGTTAAGACCTTCTTTTGGGAATAACTTGTAAATGTTTTCGTTCATGTTGAAGAACACTCCCCAATAGTCGTCGGACTTTACCCAAGCGCGAACGGCAATGTCAACGGAGTTGTCGTTAAGTTTCATGAGTTCAACGAATACGGCAGGTTCTTTCAGGATTCTCTTGTCTTCGTCACAAAGTCTTAGGATGAGTTTTTTTGCGTTGTCGTAGTTGTCGCCGTAGGCAATGGAGAAGTTCCAGTCAACTCGGCGTGTGCCTTCTTTCGAGTAGTTTGTCAAGATGCCGGTGGCGAGGCTACCATTGGGTATGTAAATGGTTTTGTTGTCAAGAGTAAGTATTATGGTGTTGAAGATTTGTATTTCTTTGACTGTGCCTGTTTGTCCTTGCGCTTCGATGAAGTCGCCGACGCGGAAAGGCTTGAAGAGCATTATCATCACCCCGCCTGCAAAATTCTGGAGGGTGCCGCTCAGGGCCATGCCTATTGCCAGTCCAGCCGAGGCCAGAAGAGCGACCAGCGATGATGTGTCAACGCCGAGGATGCTTATGATGGCTATGATGAGTATGAAGTTGAGCAGAATGGAGACCAGGTTGTTGATGAAAAGGGCGAGGGAGATTTCTATATTGTGGCGTTCAAGTGTGCCTTTGACGAATTTCTTGGTTATCTTGATGAGCCATCGTCCTATGAAAAACGCTAAAATTGCCACAAGCAGTTTTATGCCGAATGGGATCACATACTCATGGGTCATGTCGTTAAGCCATGTTGAGAGGGATTTCTCTTTTATGTTGTCGATAATCGCTTTTGCTTCCATGGCAAGTGTGTCGCCTTCAAAAGCCTTTTCCACGTTTTTGTCAATAATGTTTTTGATAGAATCGTTGTCCATGCTGTTTCTTTTTTATTCGTGTCAATATTTAAGGGGTGCAAATTTATGAAAAACTGACGAAAATCAAATAAAAAAAACTAATTTTGTTGTTCCGTTTCGGGAATATTAATAGCATATTGGTAGCAATGAACATGTTTGACAGATGGAACCGATACTATGGCGATGAGCGTTATGCGGCATATATGGATGTTGGCTTATTTGTTGTGTTGCTTTTCGGTTTCCATTTCATTTTTTTGGGGTGGCAGCATTGGAGTTATTATCCAATAGGTGATGCGGTGGCAGCTTTTCAGGACAGTTCGTCGGCGTTGCTGTATCGGCAGGCCGACTGGTGTTTGTCGAATGTGTTCAATATGCAGTATGAGTTAGACTTGCCCAACCAGGGTTTTGTGTCGCACGACAAGTCGGGGGGCAGGTTGCTATTGGCTGTGGCTCCAATATGTTCAAGTCTGAAGCAGTGGTGCCATTGGCTGTTTCTCATGTTTCTTTTCCCTGGACCATGGAGGCACAAGGCCTGGTATATTCCTGCGGGTCTTGTTGTGATAGAGTTGGTGAACGTTGTAAGAGTGGTTGGGATATTTCTCAGCATGTACTTTTTCCCGGGCAGTTTCGAGGTGGCGCACAATTATGTGTTCAAGTTTTTTTTCTATTTTGTCATTTTTTTGATGTGGGTGTTGTGGGTTGAGAAATTTGCGCACAAAAAGGTGGAGTGAACATTTGTGTCATTTTCCTAATGTTTGGGTGCCTGAGAGTTGCTTTTTGTTTGAGATTTTATGTAGTCCAGGTATTTCAGGTAGAAGGGGTTTGCAGTGGCAGGGGGCATTTTTGAGGTTGTGTCTTCCAAGAAATCCCATAGAGGTTCGGCGCCGGTTCCTTTGTCGGCATTGGTGAGTATGATGAGTGAGCGGTTCAGGTGCAGGTCGCGCATAAAGAATGTTCTGAACCCTTTCCACCAGCCGAAATGATAAACGCAGTTAGGATATTTCTTCATCATTCTCCAGCCAAAACCGTAGGTGTCGGTGCGTTTGGCTGAATAGTCGGTGCCATGTTGGTATGCTTCGCGTTGCAGGCTGTCGGGCAGTAATAAGCCTTGGTCGAGGGCTATGCCAAAGCGCAGCAGGTCATCGACGGTCGAATAAACCATTTTGTCGCCCACGACTCCGTTCAGATAGTCGTTTTGTGCTCTTGAAGGGCCTTTCCCGTTGAGGTTGTGGCCTTGTACCAGCCCTTTTGCCCATGTTGTCAATGTAGAGTCTTTGCGCAAGCTGTATATATATGTGTGAGTCATTCCTGCGGGCAAAAAGACATTCTCGGTGACGAAGTCCTCGAAATTTTGTTTGCTGACTTTTTCTACAATGCTGGCAAGAAGTGCGTAGTTGATGTTGTTGTAGAAGAAGGCGGTGTTGGGAGCGTTGTAAGGTTCGGGTTTGTGTTCGGCTATGAGGTTCAGCAGGTCGTCGTTGTGTATGGGTGTTCGCCTGTTTGGCCATTTGTCGTCGGCAAGCGACTCGTATCGTGACAAGCCTGACCGGTGTGTGAGCAGAAGCCTTATGGTGATGCCTTCATAAGGGAAGTCTTTGATGTACTTTCTTATGTCGTCGTCATATCTGAGCTTGTCTTGGCTGTTGAGGAGCATAATGGCTTCGGCGGTGAACATTTTCGACAGTGATGCCAGCTGGAAGGTGTCGGTAACTTGCAAAGGGTCTCTTCTTCTCACCATGTCGCGCCAACCCATGGCTTTTTTGTATATGGTCTTGCCTTGTTCCGAGTAGAGTATCACGCCATTGAGGCCAACTTTGTTTCTTATGTTGTTGAACAACCTGTCGGCTTGTGCGGCGCGTCTTGCTGCGGCTCCGTTGTCGTAGTATTCAAAAAGATGTTCGGTGTCAATGTTGATAGTGGCATCGTTAATCTTTTTCTGGTAGTCGTCGCTCTGCGAGCAGGAGACGAACAGCGTTGACAACATGGAGAATAGGATGATTTTTTTCATGCCGCAAAGGTAATGTTTTTGTTTGATTTATCATGATAATATTTGCCGATATTCAGACATTTATTGGTTGAGTTCATCTGGTATGGCGGCGTCACCAGGGTCAAGTTGAGTCAAAACGGAAAGAGCCCGGTGCGTTACCGAGCTCTGTTCCAATAAGGGACTTTGAAAATAAAAGTCTAACCGTTCATTTTTTTGTGGTCAGATCAAACCAATGTTCAATCTTTTTACGGCAGTTAAGTTTTTATTTGCGTGCTGCTATCAGCAGTTCAAGCATTTTTATAGCCGATTCGCTTACAGGGGTGCCTGGGCCGAATATTGCCACAGCGCCTGCGTCGTAAAGGAATTGGTAGTCTTGAGCAGGTATTACACCACCCACTGTTACCATGATGTCTGGGCGGCCCAAACGTTCGAGTTCGGCAATTACTTGAGGCACGAGAGTCTTGTGGCCTGCGGCCAGGGAGCTTACGCCCAAGATATGGACGTCGTTTTCAACTGCTTGTTTGGCTGCTTCGGCAGGTGTTTGGAACAAAGGTCCCATATCAACGTCAAAGCCAATGTCGGCATAACCTGTGGCAACAACCTTGGCTCCGCGGTCGTGGCCGTCTTGTCCCATTTTGGCTACCATGATACGTGGGCGACGGCCTTCCATTTTGGCAAACTCATCGGCCAAGGCGACAGCCTCTTCAAAACGGGCATCATTTTTTGTTTCCATAGAATAAACTCCTGATATTGAACGAATTACTGCTTTATAGCGGCCGGCAACTTTTTCGCAAGCCATTGATATTTCGCCTAATGAGGCACGGCATTTGGCTGCCTCTATTGCCAAGGCGAGCAGGTTGCCTTGTCCTGTGGCGGCGCAATGTGTTATTGCGTCGAGGCAACGTTGTGTTTCGGCTTCGTTACGGTTGGCGCGGAGTTCTTTGAGGCGTTTTATCTGCGACTCGCGCACGGCGGTGTTGTCTATCTCGAGTGTCTCGATTGGGTCTTCATGGTCGAGACGGTATTTGTTGATGCCAACGATCACTTCTCGTCCGGAGTCAATCTTGGCTTGTTTGCGTGCTGAAGCCTCTTCAATACGCATCTTGGGAAGCCCGGTCTCGATGGCTTTTGCCATGCCGCCCATTGCTTCTACTTCTTGAATGAGGTCCCATGCCTTGTGTGCTATCTCGTGTGTGAGTGATTCGACATAGTATGAGCCGGCCCATGGGTCAACCACACGGCACACATTGGTTTCTTCTTGTATGTAGATCTGGGTGTTGCGTGCAATACGTGCCGAGAAGTCGGTTGGCAGAGCTATAGCTTCGTCAAGGGCGTTGGTGTGGAGAGACTGGGTATGGCCCAAAGCGGCGCCCATTGCCTCTACGCATGTGCGTGCCACATTGTTGAACGGGTCTTGTTCGGTAAGCGACCACCCTGATGTTTGTGTATGAGTGCGCAGTGCAAGAGACTTTTGGTTTTTCGGGTTGAAGGTCTTTACAATCTTTGCCCAAATCATACGGGCAGCGCGCATTTTGGCTATCTCCATGAAGTGGTTCATGCCTGAACACCAGAAGAAAGACAGACGCGGGGCGAAGGCATCGATGTCGAGGCCGGCCTTCACGCCGGTGCGGAGGTAGTCCCAGCCGTCGGCGAGAGTGTAGGCCATCTCAATATCGCTGGTGGCTCCAGCCTCTTGCATGTGATAACCCGAAATGGATATTGAGTTGAACTTAGGCATGTTTTGCGAGGTGAACTCGAAGATGTCGGCTATGATACGCATTGAGAACTCTGGAGGGTAGATGTAGGTGTTGCGCACCATGAATTCCTTAAAGATGTCGTTTTGGATTGTGCCTTGCAGCTCCTCATACTTGGCGCCTTGTTCAAGGGCTGCTACGATATAGAAAGCAAGAATAGGCAAGACGGCTCCGTTCATTGTCATTGACACTGACATTTTGTTGAGAGGGATCTGGTCGAACAGCACTTTCATGTCTTCTACTGAACAGATGCTCACGCCAGCCTTTCCGACGTCACCGACGACGCGTTCGTGGTCGGCATCGTAGCCACGGTGTGTGGCGAGGTCGAAGGCTACCGAAAGACCTTTCTGGCCTGCTGCTATGTTGCGGCGGTAGAAGGCATTCGACTCTTCGGCTGTTGAGAAGCCTGCATACTGACGGATGGTCCAAGGGCGCATCACATACATGGTTGAGTATGGCCCGCGAAGGTTTGGCGCTATGCCTGCTGCATAGTTCAAGTGCTCCATGCCCTCAAGGTCTTTTTCGGTGTAGGAGGGTTTCACTATGATGTGTTCCGCAGTCTCCCAACCGTTGGTGTTGGTGTTGGCGGTGTTGTTTCCCTGTTGTGGTATAACGTTGATGTTTATGTTTTTGAAATCGGGTTTCATGATTTTGTCTCCTTTCTTATTTTGTTATACCGAGTTGCTTTTGGAAGTTCTGGAGTGTATCGAGCACGTTGCTTCTGACATGAATGAAGTGTTCCATTCCAGCCTCTTTGAGCAGGTCGGCGGTACCTTCGGGGTTGCCGGCGAGAACCACAATGGTGTTGTTCTTGAGAGCCTCGAAAATCTTGAGAGCGTTGCCTTCGCCGTATTCTTCGTCTGAGGAGCAGATGACGACTATTTCGGGTTTGGCTTTGCGTGCGGCCTCTATGCCATCGTCAAGGTTCTTGAAGCCGGTGTTGTCAACCACCTCAAAACCCGCGCAAGCGAAGAAGTTGGATGCGAACTGTGAACGTGCCTTTAGCATTGCAAGGTTTCCGTAGGTGAACATCCAAGCAACAGGACGTTTGTGCGACTGTGCATACATGTCGGTGGCATAGCGCAATTGCTCAAATTGTTGAGCGGCGCGGAATGTCACTATTGTGTCGATCTCAGCATTTGCATTGCGACGGTTGTCGGGCTCAAACACCCATGTCTCGGGTGCCGACTTCATGTTTTCGGTGAAATTGGGGAATTGGTTTGTTCCGAGTATTGTTTCGCGGCGTGTGGCCACATTGCTGAATTTCTTTGTGGCGCTTTCCTTGACAAGGTTTTGTATTGTGCCTTGACGTACTGCTTTCAGGTATCCGCCTTCGTCTTGTATCTGTAGGAACAAGTTCCATGCGGCAGTTGCTATCGAAGCGGTGAGGTTTTCGATGTAGTAGGAGCCGGCGGCGGGGTCGGCCACTTTGTCGAAATGAGCCTCTTCACGCAGTACCAGTTGTTGGTTGCGGGCTATGCGCAATGCGAAGTCGGTCGGGTTTTCGTAAGGAGTGTCGAAAGGAGTCACGCAGAACGAGTCGATGCCGCCGAGTATTGCCGACATGGTGCCTGACGTGGTGCGGAGCATGTTGACATACGAGTCGTAGAGGCTCATGCCTATCTCTGCATTGCAAGCGTGAATGTGCATCTTGGCATTTTCCTCCTTGGCGCCGAAGGCTTTCACCAAGTTTGCCCACAACAGACGATAAGCACGCATCTTGGCAAGTTCCATAAAATAGTTTTGTCCAACAGCAAGGTTGAAACGCATCTTTGGAGCGGCTTCGTCGGCTGTCATGCCATGGTTAGTCATATAGTCGAGATATTCGGCTCCGATGGAGAGTGTGAAAGCCATCTCCTGAACTATGGTGGCGCCGGCGTTGGTGAAAATATGGCCGTTTATGCCTATTGTCTGCAAGTTGGGTATGTTGGCTTTGGCAAGCAGCACGGCTTGTTCAAGGTCGCTGTCTTCCGACATGTACCAAATGCCGCGACGCACGTAGCGTGTGAGAGGGTCGTAGTTTATGGAACCGCGTATTCCAGGGATGCGTGACAGCATCTCAAGCAGTGGGAGATGATATTTGTTGTTGAATAAGTTTATCTCAACCTTGTTTTGGTCTATTCCGTTGAGCAATGCAGACAGTTCCTCATGGGTATAGCTCTTGTCTGTCTCAAGTTTGAAGCCTATAGAGTTGGCTCCGCGTTTGATGGCGTCGAGTGCCATTTTGTTAGCCTCTGCAATATTGCCGACAACAAAGTCCTGACGAACCAACCATGCGTTTTCAGCTTTCTTGTTGCCTCTTACGTAAGGATAGTCGCCTGGCATAATGCCTTTCCATGTTATGTCTTTCAGGTCTTCAGCACGGTAATATGGTCTCACTTGGAAACCTTCGGCAGTGCGCCACACCAGTTTTTTGTTGTAATCGGCTCCTTTCAGGTCTTTCTCTATGACTGCCTCCCATTGTTCGGTAGTCACTGGCAGAAATTCTTCAAAGAGTTTTTTGTTTTTTTCCATATTGATTAGTTTGATTGATAATTATTTGCGAGTTTTTATTCTGTTGCCACAAAACCCCATCCTTTTTCGGTTAGTTCTATTGATGTTTGTGATGTTATGGGTACTTGTTTTGTGATGTTGACGCGTGACGAGAAGACACCATATCCGTTCTTGATGTTTGTCCAGTCAAGCGTGCTTTGTGCTATGCTGCTTGATGGGGTGTTGGATTCGATATATGTTGACAGTTCGTTTCCTCCGGCGGCGATTGATATCTTGAAGTTGTCGCGTCTGAAACGGCGTTCCACCGAACTGTCCGAGTTGTCGCCAAAATATGTCTGAAGGCTGTTGAAAAACAGTTTTGGCGAGAAAGGTATTTGCAGCATGCCATGATCAACGGTTATTTCCGATGTCTTGTATGTGCCTAATGGCATGTTTAATTTTTTGGTCATGCCAGACTCTTCCCATTCAAAACTGAGAATGATTTCATAGAGAGCGGCATTGGAGGCGGGGTACCATGAGACGCTTGCTTTTTGGGATGTCGAAGACAGGTTTATTGACGTATTGGACACTCTGAACGATTCGCCTCCCACTATGTCTGTCGATGATGTGACAAGAGAGCCGTCCGGTTTGGTTATCTCCAGTTTGTAGAGGCTGTTGGGATTTATTGCTTCTGTCGTATAATATACCATCTGGCTGTTGCTGAAAAAGACTCCGGCATCCTTGTGGTATATGGTAATGGTGTCAAGTGCAATGACTTTGTTTGTCAAGGTCTCTATCAGCTTGGCATCAAGTTTGCCCGGATAGTTGCAAGAATCGTGAATCTGTGCTATTTCGTTGGCGTTTCCATAACCCATAAATGCTTTTTCTATACGGATGTAGTTGGTGTCAATGGTGTAGTCAAGGAGCCCGTAAACAATAGCTATATCCTTATAGTTGTCATACAAGTCAACATCGGTTGAGCAAGAACCCAAAAAAGCCGTGATAGCCAACATGTTAAAAAAATACCACAGTTTCTTTGTCATAAGTTGTGATTTTTGAACCTCAAAAGTACAAATTTTTGGTGTACAAATTCCAATTTGGTCACTTTTTTGGACAAATTTATGATTTTTTTCTTTTCAAAGGTGTAAAAGTTATAATTTTGTGCCAATGATTTTGCAGGAACCGGCATTTTATGCTTTTGTTTTTGCAGAATCCAAAAGGTTTAAAAATACGATGAGATGAGAAAAGCACTTTTATCGCTTATGGTTCTTGCCGGTATGGTAGCGTGCACTGGCAATGGAGGTGGCCAAAACAAGGTTGAGGAACATAGGAGGGATGTGGTTGTTCCTGTTTTTGATGGTCAGCGGGCTTTCGGATATGTGAAGGCTCAAACCGATTTTGGTCCTAGAGTGCCTGGCACTGCGCAACACGACAGTTGCGGAATGTGGATATCCAATACTCTGAATGGTTTTGCCGACACCGTTTTTGTTCAGGATTTTCGCACCAGGCTTTATAATGGGCATGGTATTGACGGGACAAACATAATAGCCTCTTTCAACCCAGACGCTGCCAAGCGCATAGTGCTTTGCTCCCATTGGGACTCTCGTCCTTTTGCCGACTACGACAGCAGTGCCGACAACCACAATACGCCAATTGACGGTGCCAACGATGGCGCCAGTGGGGTAGGCGTGTTGATGGCTCTTGCCGAAGTGATGCACAACAACCCGATAGACGATAAACTTGGTGTTGACATTGTGTTTTTCGACCTCGAAGACTATGGCCCGCCGCAAAGTGTCGGCGAACTCTTTATTGACAACAATAACTATTGGGCTTTGGGGTCGCAATATTGGTCAAAACATCCTCATATACAAGGATATAGGGCAAGTTATGGTATCTTGCTTGACATGGTTGGTGCCTCAGAACCCAACTTTGAAAAGGAATTTCTGTCCTCTCACTATGCCTCGTTTGTGGGCGACAAGTTGTGGAGCATAGCCGACAATCTTGGCTATGGAAATTATTTCATCGATGCTGTTGGCACCTCTGTCAACGACGACCATCTGCCAATGAACGAGGATGCGGGCATACCCACTTTCGACCTTATTGACCTGCGGACCAACAGCAGCAATGGCACGTTCCCCGACATGTGGCATACCATTGACGACAACATCAGCTGCATAGATGTGAAGACTTTGCAGATGGTTGGCAGTGTGCTGACACACTTGGTTTATGCCGAATAATCAGGCAAGACTCTTTCATGGGTTGCGATAAGCACAAGATGTATGTGTTGGCGCACAACAAATGCCATTTCCTGCAATGTCCTGTCTATAATCGCAATGGCTTGGAGTGATTCTTGCTTTAAGACGACATCTCCCCTACAACCACAATTTTGCAGTAATGGTTGTTGTCGCATAATGAATCTGTCAACTCTGCCATTGCTCCCAATGGTTCAGCCGGAGTCTCTGTCTTGTCAGCAATAGCAAGTTTTTTTCAAGAAGGCAAATTGTCCCGGCAATAGTAGGAGGCGTGGTGGTGCATATTATAGTGATGAGTCTTTGTCAGTGGGTGGAAGTCAGTTAGATATTAGTATAAGCCTTGCATTTTAATCCACTCTCGACTTTGTGTGCACAAGTCTTCTACTTCGTTTACGGTTTTTGGTATTGGGCGACCGAGAATGCGGCAACCGTCATTTGTGATGAGCAGGTCGTCTTCGATGCGGAT
>JAZLGA010000012.1:0-9616 GCA_045616045.1 Bacteroidales bacterium
TACATACGAGGATTTGATGTATCAGTTGCCCGACAAGCAAAGTCAGGTGCTGAAAGCAATCAGTGCCGACGGCAACGCCAAGCAAGTCATGTCGGGCGATTTCGCAAAGCGGCATGGCTTGGTTTCGGCCAGTTCGGTCAGTTCCGCCGTGAAAGCATTGCTCGACAAGGATTTGATAACCAATGATAAAGGCACCTATCAGGTGTGTGATAAGTTTTTTGACATTTGGATAAGAATGGGGGAGAAGGTGTGATGGGAAATAAAGATTTTACCTTAAAGAAATACCGCGAACTGCTTGTGGCCTTGAAAGGTTATGGCGAAATCATTTTACGTCATGATGTGGATTTGAAGCCGCAGAACAGTCTGGCGACAGCGAAAATCGAACATGAATTGGGTTGGAAAGCCGTATATTATTTCCGTGCCGTTCCGGAAAGCTGGGATGAAAGCATCATCCGTGAAATTGCAGCTATGGGTCACGAAATCGGCTATCATTATGAGTCACTGACCACTTGCAATGGCGATGTGGATGCCGCTTACCGCGATTTTTGCGAAAACTTGGAAAAATTGCGAGCCATTGTGCCCGTGAGAAGCATCTGCATGCATGGCAGTCCAAAGTCGAAATTTGACAGCAAGGATATCTGGAAAAAGTATGATTATCATCAGCTTGGCATTGAGTTTGAGCCATATTTCGATACTGATTTTTCCAAGACTTTCTATCTCACCGACACGGGGCGCCGCTGGGATGGCTATAAAGTGAGTGTCCGTGACAAAATTCCTGGTTTTCAGGATGAATGGATTCGCCAAGGCCTTGTGTTTCATTCCACTGATGATATTATTCAGGCTGCTAATGCTGAAAAGTTGCCGAGAAAAATCATGATAACAACCCATCCGCAGCGATGGACGGACAGTCGCTTTCAATGGACAATGGATTTGTTGATGCAGAAAGCCAAAAATGTTGTCAAACAAGTTATTGTCTCAAGACAAAATTCAAAATGATAAACATTCTTACCGTCGTAGGTGCGCGTCCGCAGATAATCAAGGCAGCTGCTCTCTCAAGGGCAATAAAGAATAGTTTCTCGGACAAGATAACTGAGAAGATCCTGCATACTGGACAGCACTATGACAACAATATGTCCCAAGTCTTCTTCGATGAGATGGGTGTCCCAAAACCAGACTACAACCTGCGTGTCGGTTCGGGTAGTCATGGCGAACAGACCGCCAAAATGATTGAGGGGATTGAAAAGGTTTTGCTTAATGAACATTTTGACACACTTGTTGTTTTTGGCGATACAAACTCAACTCTGGCTGCTGCAGTGGCAGCGGCAAAATTGCATGTGCCAGTGGCCCATGTCGAAGCGGGCCTGCGCTCTTTCAACATGGCCATGCCCGAAGAGCAGAACCGAATCGTGTGCGACCACCTGTCAAGTATGTTGTTCGCTCCAACGTTGACTGCCATGCGTAATTTGCAGTCGGAAGGCTTTATGAACGACAAGGCTCTGTTCGCAGGAGGAAATGTGCGAAAGGTTTATAACAGCGGTGACATCATGTACGACAACAGCCTGTATTTCGCTGGCTTGGCGAAAAAGAAGACAAGTGTCTTGGATGATAATGGACTTGTGCCAAACGAATACGTGCTTGCCACTATACATCGTGACAACAATACCGACAATCCTGAACGTCTTACATCCATCTTTAATGCCTTGATTAAGATTGCAGAATCGGTTGAAGTGATATTGCCACTGCACCCTCGTACGGCCAAACAGCTTGAAAGGAATCTTTCGGCAATCGCACTCAATGCACTTGACAAGTCGAAAATAAAATTGTTGCATCCTGTCTCGTTCCTTGAAATGATGGTCCTGGAGCAGAATGCCAAAGTTATACTAACCGATTCGGGTGGGGTGCAGAAAGAATCCTACTTCTTTGGCAGGCCTTGTGTCATCATGCGTCCAGAGACAGAGTGGATTGAAATCGTGGAACATGGTGCTGGCATAGTTGCTGACGCTTCAACCAATGCTATAGTTGATGCTTATAATTTGTTGGCTAACAAGCATATAGAATATAAGCCTCTATTTGGGGTGGGTAATGCGGCAAACTTTGTGTTGGAAAAGATTCTCGAGTATTAGAGGTTGGTATTCAACTTTCAGCCGTCGTTACAGTGAAACACTCAATTTGCCCATAAAGAGATGTCCTCCTTGTGACAAGATAGGGGTGCATTATGAACGACATGACAACTTGTGAAGGCAATGCCAAAAAAAAGACTCTTGGCCTTTTTTTTTGCAGTTGGAATGTTTCCGATATTTTTATCCGGTAAAAACCATTTGTATGCACATGCCGCCACATGGCAGGTATGACGGAAAGGTCTGTGGAAGAAGTGTGATTGCCGTGATTTCGGCATGATAGGAGAGCCTTATTTTGATGCCGATTTCCCAGAATATCCTATTTGAAAGACACTGGTTGCCGCTGTAACGTCTATAATGCAAGTTAAGGGACAAAATGCCGGTTTGTCAGGACAAAAGGATAAGACATGGCATGCCATTCAACTGACGATTCTATGTGCGCTGTGAAAAAAATGACTCTCTGCTTGAACGATTGATGATTACTACACACCACCAGCGTTTGACAAACAATATGTTCCAGTGGATAAAGAAAATAGTGACTCATGACGTTAAAAATGTCGTTAAAGGAAAGATAGTGTCAAAACAAATAAAGTGAAATTTTATTGTGAAGCAAAAGATAGTGCTATTTTAGTCTTGCACTAAAGATTTTTTTTGTATTTTTGCAATTTCAATAATATAGGCATGAGAATAAAAACTTATTTAATACTGTTTCTGGCGGCAGTCCTGTTTCTGTTGCCATCGTGTGTTACTCCCAAGAAGATAAACTACCTACAGGATATGGTGGCCGACGTCGGAATCCCATTGAACGAAAAGTTTGAGGCCGTAATCGTTCCATACGATGAATTGACAATAAGAATCTATGACAACGGAAGCGACGATTCTGAATTGATAAAGCCTTTCAATGTTATGTCTGGTAGGGCTGATAATAATAACAGTCAAAGTATGGGCTATCTGGTTGACGTTAACGGCAATATTATATTCCCCATTCTTGGTGAATTGCATGTTGAAGGCATGACCCGCCTGGAACTTCAAAATCATATTAAAAAGTTGTTGATAGACGGCGGCCATCTTAAAGATCCTTTGGTGTCTGTCAGATTCCGTAATTTTAAGATATTCTTTTTGAGCCATTCAGGTGGCCATGTGTTGAATATAACCAACGAAAGATGCACTTTTCTTGAAGCTCTGGCTGCAGGTAGTGCCTTGGGATTGTACACTCGTCGCGACAAGGTGGGCGTGATGCGTGAAGTGAACGGTAATATGGTGATACACTATATGGATCCTCGTTCCTCTAACATTTTTAATGACGAGTTTTTCCTTCTCCAACAGAACGACATTATAATAACCCGTCCTTTTGCAAGGATTTATATAAACGAAGCGATGTCCAACTGGGGGTGGATTGTGTCTGTTGTCACCTCGGTTTCTTCACTGGCTATCCTCATAATGAGTTGGGTTGACAGGGCTAAAAACAGATAGCCCACGTTCCTCAATCCACCTCTATTGAACGGGTTACAGGACGGGTGAGTTAGAGAAAGAAATAATAAAGAGATACTAGTTGAATTATAAATAGAAAACATACGAAAACCATGTCCGAAAATTTAGAAAAAAAAGACGATTTTCTGGCGGATGACGATTCCGACGGTATGGGCTTGAAGGATATCCTGATGATAATAGCTTACAACCTTCATTGGTTTCTGCTATGTGCCATTATAGGTGGCCTTGTGGCTTTCTATAAGGTGAGGAAAGAGGATAGAATATATGCTAGTCAGACTTCAATTCTGCTTAAGACTTCCATAAGTGGAGGCTCAGAGTCTCTCCGTGGCTCAGCCTTGATGAGTGAGATGACAGGTATGGGCGTCGCTGTGAGTACCATCAATAATGAGATTATTATGATGAAGTCACAAAAGCTGATGGAGCGGGTCGTGCGAGCCTTAAATCTGAATACTACATACACTACAACCTCAAAGATAACCCACCGTGTTCTTGACCTTTATGGCATGACTCCAATAGAGGTGTCTTTGCCTTTGGCTTCCGATTCGACATCATTCCAGATGAATGTCACCCCAATTGACGAAAAGAATGTCATGGTTGAAAGTTCACTTGTCGGTGGTCATAAGAAAATTAGAGTTGGTGACACAATAAAAACCTCAATGGGGCCAATGATGATTAACTACACTGTTAATTACAATACAAGTTACAACGACCAGCTCATATCTGTGAATAGGGTCTCTGTCTCAAGCAAGGCAGGCTCTTTGCGACGTGTGGTTAGTGTTGTACGCGACAGCAAGGAAAACACCATATTGCGACTTTCAACAAAGGACGTGTCTGCTTATAGGGCTGCTGATGTTCTTAACACCATCGTCAGTGAGTATAATGCTGATGCCATTGAAGACCAGGAGCAAATTCTTGATTATACATATCAGTATATAGAAGATAGAATGGCTCTCTTGAATGTAGATTTGGACTCGCTTGAACAAGATGTTGTTAACTTCAAGCAGAAACATGGCATTATTGAGCTAGGTACGTATGGCAGTAATTTTGTTTCACAATATAATTTTCTGTCAAAAGAGGAAGAAAACCTTGACTCTAAAATAGTAATCGCCGAATATGTAAGGGATTTTATAAATGCTGACACTATAGGTGCATACGTGCCAACAACATCTAATCTTAGCAAGGATGTCCTGGAATTGATAGGCCAATATAATTCAAAACAAATACAGATAGAGAAATATGAAAGTGAAGGGTCTCCTAATAATCCCACTGTAATCCGTTTGCGTCAGGAACGCAAAAAAATGAAAAAAACTATATTGTTGCTATTGGATAACAATTTGTCTAATTTGAAGGATGCTTTGAACGAGGTCGTCAAGTCTCGCAGGGAAAGGGAGAGTGATGTCTGTCTTGTCCCGGAAGAACAACTTAAATTGGCTGCCATACAAAGATCCACAAATATTAAGAGTCAACTTTATCAGAGTCTTCTCACAAAACGTGAGAATCTTATGCTCAACCGCCCACAGTTGGAACCAATGGCAAAGGTGATTGACTATGCCAGCGTTAATCTTGACCCTATAGCACCTGACCAGAAGAAATCGATTATGATTGGTGTGTTGATAGGCTTGTTGATACCTGCTGTGATAATAGTGTTGCGCAAGATTCTCGACACCACAATACATAATAAGGCCGACGTGGAGAAGGCCTGCTCCGCACCATTCCTTGGCGAGGTTCCTCTTGATAAGGAAGCAGAAGAACACACCATCGTGGTGCGCGAAAACGGACGCGACTCCACTTCCGAGGCCATACGTCTTGTGCGCTCCAATATTGACTATATGATAGGCAACATGACAGAAACCCCCGTTGTCCTGTTCACTTCTTTCCTCGTGTCATCGGGAAAGACGTTCGTTTCTACAAACCTTGCTGCAAGCATGAGCTTGGCAGGAAAGAAGATAGTACTCGTTGACCTTGACATACGCAAGGGAACAATGGCCAAGGTGTTTGCCGACAAAACCAAGGTTGGCGTGTCTAACTACCTGTCTGGCAAAGTAAATGATATCGATGAGATTATACAACACGATATGGACGGCAATGGTCTTGATGTCATTTTTGTAGGTCCAGTACCTCCAAATCCAGCCGAGTTGCTTATGAGTAAGCGCCTTGATGAGATGATAGAAAACCTTAAGTCGCGCTACGACTATGTCTTCCTCGACAACGTGCCTCTTGGAATGGTAGCCGATGCCGATATTGTCAAACGTCTTGTCAATCTTACTGTTTTCGTTATTTGTGCAAACAAGACCGACAAACGTGCTTTGCCTGACCTTGAGAGAATGTACAAACAGAACAAGTTCCCGCGTCTGTGTGTAGTACTCAACCAAGTCAAAGTGTCGAGACGTAGCGGCTACGGTTACGGTTACGGCTACGGTTACGGCTACGGTTACGGCTACGGTTACGGCTACGGTTACGGCTACGGTTACGGCTACGGTAACGAATCGAAAAAGAAAAGCATATTCTCGAGGCTTTTCGGCAAGAAGCGCAGAAAACATAAGGATTGAGAAAGTGTCATCGCTTGTTTATGCCCTTTCCCATTGGGTTTGAATTTTGATTTTATGCCAATGTATTTGCTAATTTGACAATTTTGGTTTTATGTTTTTTGGATTTTTAAGGCGTGACCTTCCTAAAGACATACTAACAGGTTACGTTGATATACATTCACATTTGCTCCCTGGTGTCGACGATGGCTTCCAGGACAAGGAAAAATCGCTTCAGGCATTGCGCTTTTTTGAGCAGAAAGGCGTGGAAGCCATAGTGTTGACTCCACATTTCATGAACGAGTATCCCGACAACAAAAGGGACAGCATAACAGCCATATACGAAAACTTTGCAGCTGAAGCAGAAAAACAGGGTGGCATAAAACTGTTCATTGGTGGTGAGTATATGCTAGATTCGGGCTTTGCTGACCGTAATAAAGAAGGCTTTCTCACCCTTGGAAAGTCGAAGACTGTCTTGTGTGAGACATCTTACATGATGTGCGAACCTTTGGCGGGACAGATGCTATACAATGCAGCCCTCGATGGTTATGATCTTGTCATAGCACACCCCGAACGTTATGTTTATGCCAACCGCAAGGACTATGAACGATGGAAGTCGTTGGGCTACAAATTTCAGTTGAACCTCTTGTCTTTTTCTGGGGCAAATGGTAGAATGGCCAATGACAAGGCCTTGTCTCTCATCGACAACGACATGTATGACTATATCGGTACCGATATTCACAACCTTGACCATTTCATTCATCACATCAAGCACATAAGGCTTAATGGAAAACAGATAGACAAGATTCTGGGGCTTATGGCAAACAACAAGTCTTTGGTTTTATGATATAACTTAAAATAGCCATAAACGATGAGGACACACCCGTAAGGATGTGTCCTTTGTTTTTTTTGTTGGGACATCTGTCAATCAAGACCTCTGCTGCGCAAGTAAGGCTTGATGTCGGGTTCTTGACCGCGGAACTTGACATATTGTTTCTGGCCTTCGTCGTAGCCGCATTCCTGTAGACAGTTTTTGCGGAACGAAGCGGCTATCTCAGGATTGAAGAGATTGCCTGATTGCTTGAAATAGTCGAAAGCGTCTTTGTCCAGCACTTCAGCCCAAGTGTAGGCATAATAACCAGCACTGTAACCTCCGTTGAAGACATGCGAGAAGTTCGTTGAACGATATCTTGGAAGTATCTCGGACATCAGGCCTATGGCATCCATCTGTTTCTTTTCGAAAGTGTCAACGTCAAGGTTCTTGATATCATCAGCGTTGGAAAGTTCGTGATAACGCATGTCAAGTATGGATGCGGCAATGAGTTCGACAGTGTTGAAGCCTTGGTTGAACAATGCACTGTTTTCAATCTTGTTAATGAGACTGTCGGGAATCACGTCTCCTGTCTGGTAATGGAAGGCGAATGAACGTATCACTTCGGGCTCCGATATCCAGTTTTCCATTATCTGCGAAGGCAGTTCCACAAAGTCGTGGGGCACGTTGCCGCAGGTGCGCGAGTATTTTCCGTCGGAGAAGAATCCGTGCAATGAGTGCCCAAACTCATGCCACATGGTCTCGGCTTCGTCCCAGGTGAGTAAGGCAGGCGTGTCGCCTGAAGCAGGGGTGAAGTTCATGACAAGCGAGATGACAGGATATATCTTTTCGCCTTTTATGTCGTAGCCTCCTTCACGGAAACTGGTGCACCATGCACCGCTGCTCTTGCTGGCGCGAGGGAAGTAGTCCATATAGAGAATGCCAAGCAGGTCGCCATTGGCCTCTTTGACTTCGTATGTCACGACACCTTCGTGGTAAATGGGCAAGTCAGTACGCTCCGAAAATGTCACTCCATAGAGTTTGTTGGCAGCTGTGAACATGCCGTTGCGTACATTCTCGAGCGAGAGATAAGGACGTATCTGGTTTTCGTCAAAATCGTATTTCGCCTTGCGCAATTTCTCGGCATAGTACCACCAGTCCCATCCGTTTATCTCTTCTCCATTTGACAGAACCTTCATCTCTGCAAGCTCTCTCTTGGCCAGCTCTTGCGCAGGGTTGAAGATGTCGATGAGGAACTTGTCAACAGTGGTGTCGTTTTTGGCCATGTTCACGTCGAGGACGTAGTTGGCGTAGTCGTTGTAGCCTAACAGTTGGGCCTTTTTCAGTCTCAGTTCCACCATTTCTTTTATCAAGTCCTTGTTGTCGTTTTCGTTGCCATTGTTGCCACGGTTGTAGTAGGCTTTGTACATGGTTTCACGATGGCTTCTGTTGTCTGCATATTGCAGGAATGGTATGAGGCTTGGCTTAGAGAGTGTGAAAACCCATTTGCCGTCCATGCCTTCTTCCTTGGCTTTTTCGGCAGCAGCGTCTATGCTTGCCTGGGGCAGTCCTGTAAGGTCCGCTTCGTTGTCGATGACGAGCTTGAAGTTGCTGTTTTCTTTCAGCAAGTTGTTGCCGAACTGGAGACTCAGGGTTGACAGCCTTTCGTTTATCTTGCTCAGTTCGTTCTGTTTCTCCTTGTCAAGACCTGCACCATGGCGTATGAAGTCTTGGCGGTATTTCTCCACAACGCGCATCTGTTGTTCGTCAAGCCCCATTTCATTACGCATTCCATATACCTTGTCAATGCGCTCGAACAGTTTTGGGTTCATAATGATACTGTCGCTATGTTGCGAAAGCATGGGCATTACCTTTTCGGCAATGGTTTGCATCTCGTCACTCGATTCGCACTCCAATAGGTTGAAGAACACGTTGCTAACCCTGTCAAGCATCTCGCCAGACTTGTCGTATGGAAGAATGGTGTTCTCGAATGAAGGTGCTTCGGTGTTGTCAGTGATGCTGCGTATCTCCTCAAGTTGGCGTTTCATGGCTTCCTCAAATGCTGGAATGTAGTGCTCTGTCTTGATGCTGTCGAATGAAGGCACTTGGAACGAGGTGTTGAACTCGCAGAAGAAGGGATTGCTGGATGTTGCACTCTTGTCGGTGTTGGTGTTGCATGAACTTAAAGTGATGATGCTCAAAGTGATGACATTAAATAAGTTATTTTTCATAGCTATTGTTTTAAATTTTTGCAAAAGTAGGAACTTTATGTCATGAAATGGAATTTTGGGCGTAAAAAAACATAATAAAATTGAAATATATTAGAAAAAGTTGTATTTTTGTAAATTATTCCAATGGAAATAGTACAAAAATGAGTTACATATCATACGAGAAGAATAAGTTGGTGAACCTGGAGTTTGCTTTAAACAAGGAGATACTGAGGTCGAACCAGTCGGGTGCTTTTTTGGCTACAACCGTTACCGGCTGCAACACTCGCAAATATCATGGCTTGCTTGTGGTGCCACAGCCGCAACTTGACAACAATAACCATGTGCTGCTCTCTAGTATCGACGAGACTGTGATACAAGGCAGCGGAGAGTTCCATATCAGTGTGCACATGTATCCAGATGGTATATATGAACCTCGTGGGCATAAATATCTGCAGGCTTTCA
>JAZLGA010000013.1:0-16191 GCA_045616045.1 Bacteroidales bacterium
TCTGGCAATCCGGTTCTCTCCGTAGCCCTCTTCATAGTGGAGGCGGATGACTTCCTTGAAGTACTTCTGTTGTTTCTTGGTGTGTAACTGATACATCGTTGACTCTTGTCTTTATGAGTCAACCTTTTTCAGGGTAAGACATGCCAAGCGACTTTGTGTGGTAAATCCCGTAGGGCTTTTCTATCGGTAACTTACAATACCCGTCTTTTGCATCCCGTAGGGATGTGCCATACACATGCTTTGTGACTTGTAATCAACAGATGTGGCTCAGCTTTGAGTTTTGTGACTTGTAGGCAATAGAATTTAAACTTTTATTTTTGACAATAAAACGCCAAAATGTCAGTTTAATAAATATATTTGCGCAAAAGACGTGATTAGCACGGTTTTTGTGGAAATTCTTAACTTTGCAAGTTAAAACAAAAAGAATAAACAAATAAAACAGAATAGTTATGGCAATGATGGAGACAGACATACGCGAATTGAACGAGAGGATTCAGCGTGAGAGCCAGTTTATAGATTTAATCAATCTCGAAATGAACAAGGTCATTGTTGGCCAAAAGCACATGACAGAACGTCTGCTGATAGGCCTTCTGACAAACGGACACATCCTGCTTGAAGGTGTTCCTGGCCTGGCCAAGACTTTGGCAATAAAGTCGATGGCAAGTGCCATTGACGCTGGTTTTAGCCGCATTCAGTTTACCCCCGACTTGCTGCCCGCCGACCTCATCGGTACGCTTATCTACAGCCAGAAGAATGAGGAGTTTGTGGTGCGCCGCGGTCCTGTGTTCGCCAACTTCGTCCTCGCTGATGAGATAAACCGTTCGCCTGCCAAGGTGCAGAGTGCCTTGCTGGAGGCTATGCAGGAGCGTCAGGTGACAATAGGCGAGGAGACCTTCCAACTGCCCGACCCGTTCCTCGTTATGGCAACGCAAAACCCCATCGAGCAGGAAGGTACATATCCTTTGCCTGAGGCACAAGTTGACCGTTTTATGCTCAAGGTGGTGATAAATTATCCCAAAAAGGAAGAGGAAAAACTCATTCTGCGCCAGAACATAAGCGGTGAGACACAAAAAGTGAATCCAGTGGTGCGTCCCGAAGACATCATCAGGGCTCGTTCAGTATGCCGCGAAGTGTATCTGGATGCCAAGATAGAGAACTATATCACCGACATAGTTTTTGCTTCACGTTATCCAGCCGACAACAACCTCAAGAAGATAGCCAACCTCATAAGTTATGGCGGTTCGCCTCGTGCTTCCATCAGCCTCGCTTTGGCTGCTAAGGCATACGCTTTCATCAAACGACGCGGATATGTCATTCCCGAAGATGTGCGTGCTGTGGCTCACGATGTGCTGCGTCACCGTATCGGCTTGACCTACGAGGCCGA
Source organism: Bacteroidales bacterium (assembly GCA_045616045.1). Lineage (GTDB taxonomy): Bacteria > Bacteroidota > Bacteroidia > Bacteroidales > F082 > Limimorpha. Next base: position 1,385 of record JAZLGA010000013.1, read on the forward strand.
AGTGGAGAACATCACCACCGAGGACATAATCAACGAGATATTGAATGTGGTGGAGGTGCCGTAAATGCGGTGAGACGCAAAATCTTGCATCTCACAAATAAATCGCAAGAAATTGTAGAAATGGAATCAAACGACATTTTCAAAAAGGTTAGGAAGATAGAAATCAAGACACGTGGGGTATCGAACCACATCTTCTCGGGTCAGTACCATAGCGCCTTCAAGGGTACGGGCATGACCTTCAGCGAGGTTCGTGAATACCAGTATGGCGACGACATACGCAACATCGACTGGAACGTGACGGCGCGTTTCAACAAACCTTTTGTCAAGATCTTTGAGGAAGAGCGTGAGATGACTGTGATGCTCCTTGTAGATGTGTCGGGCTCTAACGACTTCGGGTCGCTGCAGCAGACCAAACGCAGCCTGACGGCAGAATTGGCTGCTGTGTTGGCTTTCTCAGCTATTCAGAACAACGACAAGGTGGGAGTGATACTCTTCAGCAGCAAGATAGAGAAGTTCATCCCGCCCAAGAAAGGAACGAGCCATATACTGCGCATCATACGTGAGATAATCGACTACAAGCCCGAAGAACGTGGTACAGATATTGCCGAGCCGTTGCGATTTTTGACTAGTGCCATAAAACGACGCACTACGGCATTCCTTATTTCTGATTTTATGACACAAGGCAGTTTTACCAAAGAGATGCAGATGGCAGCCAACAAACATGACCTTGTGGCATTGCGTATAACAGACCATTGTGAGACCAAATTACCCGAGATTGGACTCGTGAAGTTTCACGACCTTGAGACTGGCTCCGACCGATGGATTGATACCTCAAACAGCGTCGTACGCCAAAAGTTTATTGAGGTTATGGGACAGCGCGGGGCAGACCTCGACAGGACATTTGTGCTTCATGGAATAGACAACACACTTATTTATACTAACGAAGATTATGTGCGTCCGTTGATGCAGCTTTTCAAAAAAAGGGAGTCGCGACGATGAAGAAGATAATCATATTTTTATTTGCATTATGCATCCACTACCTTGTACCTGCCCAGCAAATTGAGGCAAACGCTTCGACAACTTCGACTGACATACAAGTCGGTAAACCTTTCATTGTTGATCTTGCACTGAAAGTGCCTTACGGATATTTTGTGGAGTGGAATGCCTTTGTTTCAGAGGCTCTGTCAGACCAAATAGACATAATAGATAGAGGAGAGGTGGTGCGTGCCGCCGATGCCGACAGCAATGTCGTTGTGACACAACAACTCACACTTATGACATTTGATACAGGCTATGTTGAACTGCCTGAGATCCCTCTTGCCTATTCACAAACAGCAGAGACCCAACGCTTGCAGGCTATGACAAATGGCATTACATTGCATTCCACTACAATTGCTGTTGACCTTTCTGAGCCTTTCAAGCCTATAGTACCTCCTATCAGTAAGCCAATCAAATTTAGCGACATTTGGCCTTATGTTTTGGCCGCTTTGGTTCTCGTGTTGTTGGTAGTGGCATTGGTGCTGATTGCTAAACGACGTAAATACAATCACAATGCAGAAGAAAAGGAAGAACCAAAAAATAACGTTCCTCCTTACGACAAGGCTATAAACGACTTGTCGGAGTTGCGCCGGCAAAAGTTATGGCAGTCGGGCAAACAAAAAGAATATTACTCTACGCTTACAGATATTATACGCGTGTATATCGAAGGACAATTTGGTGTTAATGCCGTAGAGATGACCACCAACGACATTTTAGTCGCTATTGAACCACTTGACTTTGACGGTCGCCTGTTCGATACCTTTAAGAACACTATGGAACTTGCCGATTTTGTCAAGTTTGCCAAATATCAACCATCTTCGCTTGAGAATGATCAGGCTATGAACAATATGACAGACTTTGTTAACGAAAGTTATGCCCACTTCCAAGATATGCAGGCAAAAACCGAACTTTCTGTTGATGACAATGTGAAGGAGGTGAAAAATGATGTGGAATGATTTAGAGTTTGCATCTCCTTATTTCCTTTGGGGATTGCTGATAATTCCTGTGGCCATCGTGTGGTACATTTTCTGCCACCGCAGGCGTGAGGGCTATGTTGGTTTCTCCGACAACGAAGGCTTTGCCTCACTGCCACATTCGTGGAAAGAGTATCTGCGCCATTTGTTGTTTGCTTTGCAGCTTGTAGCCGTTGCCCTTATGATAGTTGCCCTGGCACGCCCACAGAGTGCATCGACAAATTCAAAGTCAAACATTGAAGGTATTGACATAGTTCTGGCTCAGGATGTTTCGAGCAGTATGCTTGCTCGCGACCTTAAACCTGACCGGTTGGAGGCTTCGAAAAAGATTGCTGCCGATTTTGTCGAAGGTAGGCCTACCGACCGAATGGCACTTGTGGTCTTTGCAGGCGAAACGTTCACTCAGGTGCCTCTTACAACCGACCATGGCATTATGCTAACCATGCTTGACGCAATGAAAAGCGGCTTTATTGATGACGGAACAGCAATAGGCGATGGCCTGGCTACCGCCGTGAACCGCCTTAAAGACAGCGAGGCCAAGTCGAAAGTGGTTATTCTTCTTACAGATGGTATGAACAATAGAGGCTCAATCGACCCGCAGACATCTGCAGAGATAGCCAAACTTTATGGCGTGAGAGTTTACACAATAGGCATCGGAAGCTTTGGAACAGCTCCATACCCAGTCCAGACTCCGTTCGGAACACGCTACGAAAATGTAAAAGTGGAGATAGATGAACATCTTTTGCAGTCGATTGCCGACAAGACAGGCGGAAAATACTATCGTGCCACCTCAACCAAGAAACTTCAGGAAGTTTATAACGAAATAGACCAATTGGAGAGGTCGAAGATTGAAGTGACAGAGTTCAGACGCCTCAATGAAGAGTTCTATGCATTTGCAAAATGGGCTCTATTACTGCTTCTTCTTGAATTTGTTTTGCGTAAGACAGTCTTTAAGTCGATAACAGAATATTGAAATGGAAAATATATTGAGATTTGAAAATCCTGAATGGCTGTATGCTTTGCTTGTCATCCCTGTGATGATAGCAATATATGTTATTGTCAGAATTAGACAGGAGAAAAAGTTCCGGCAGTTTGCCTCCGATGAGATGTTTGGGACTCTTGCCCCCAGGATTTCGTCACGGCGCTCAAACCTAAAGTTTGTGTGCCTTCTGGCTGCTGTCGCTTTCCTTGCTCTCGCTTTGGCAAATCTGCAAAGTGGAAGCAAGATGGAAGAAGTGAAACGTGAGGGTATAGACCTTTTCATTGCTGTTGACGTTTCCAATTCGATGAATGCTCAGGATATAGTGCCTTGTCGTCTCGACAGAGCCAAACAGTCAATTAGCAGACTTATATCCGATTTGCGTGGCGACAGGTTGGGAATAATAGTTTTTGCAGACAAGGCTTTTGTACAGCTTCCCGTAACAACCGACTATGCTGCCGCAAAAATGTTCCTTTCGACCGTAAATACCAACAGCGTCGCCTCTCAAGGTACAGCCATAGGCGAAGCCATCAATGTGGCTATGAAATCGTTTGCTGAAGACGAACGTAGTAAAGCTGTAATCATAATATCGGACGGAGAAGACCATGAAGATGACGCCGCAGTGAAAGCTGCTTCTGAAGCAGTCAAGAAAGGAATACGCATTTATACCATCGGAATGGGATTGGCAGAAGGTGCACCCATACCCGAATATGACCGCTATGGCCATCTTATAGGATATCGCAAAGACCGCAACGGAGCAACTATAGTAACACGCCTTGACGAAACCATGCTTCAGAGTATTGCAAACGCCGGCGGAGGTATCTACGTTAGGGCAAGCAACTCGAATGTGGGTCTTGAAAAGATTTATAAAGACATAAGTGACATGGAGAAATCAGAGATCGAGACAAAGGTGTTCACCGACTATGAGGACCAGTTCCAGTGGTTCCTTCTCCCTGCACTTGTGCTTTTGCTTATGAGCATCATAATTTCACCATCAAAGACAAAACTTGACTCGCATATCAACATTTTTGAAACAAATGAAGATGAAAAGAATAAATAGTATATTATTAACATTGCTGTTCTCTGTCGCGACTGTATGTGTACAAGCCCAATCTGAAGACGCTATTATTAGAAAGGGTAACAGAAACTACAACAAGGGCAAGTTTGACAAGGCTGAAGAACTGTATCGTAAGGCACTCGAACAAAAGCCCATCAGCGTTGAGGCCCAGTTTAACCTTGGCGACGCTCTATATTCTAAAGGCCAATATGATGCTGCATTTCAAGCCTTCCAAAAAGCAATAGAGATGACAGGCGACAAGAAAATCAAGTCGAATGCCGCCTATAATATGGCAAACTGCTTGTTGGCACAAGACAAGTTTTATGATGCATTTAATATATATAAGGTGTCAATCAAATTGAATAGTGACAACAATGACGCACTCTATAACCTGGAATATTGTCGCGCCAACTTGCGAAAGAGCAATATCCATATATCACCCGATATAGAACATGGAACAGTGGAAGCGTCTGAAGAACAAGCGTTCAATGGACAGAAAATAACCTTGAACTCAAAACCTGAACACGGCTTCGCTCTTTCGTCATATTATGTCATCCCTGCCGATACTTCACAAGGTGAAGTGAAGGTGAGCGGCTCCGCTTTCGTTATGCCAAAATGTGATGTGTTTGTCACCGCCGAGTTCAAGCAGTTGCATAATATCAGTATTGAAAAAAACATACCTCATGGCGTTGTGAAAGCAGACCGCAGCCAAGCCGTGGAAGGTCAGAATGTCACATTGTCTTCGCAACCTGAAAATGGCTATTTGGCCGAGCGTTACAAGGTTTATAGAACCGGCAACCCTAATGATACAATTCTCGTTAACGACACAACATTCCAAATGCCAGATTATGACGTTACTGTCACGGCGGTGTTTAGTCATGGGCTCCATATCTATGTTGACAGTACAACAAACGGAAAACTGGAGTCAAGCGACAGCCTGGCAATGCCTAATCAGAACATAGCTCTCTTTGTACGCCCTGACAATGGATATGAGCTGGAAAACATCGTGGTGCAACACAACAACGACCCGACTCAGCAGACACCTGTCAGTGACGAAAATGTGTTTGTTATGCCACATTCGTCTGTTACTGTCAAAGCCACATTCCGTGAGAATAGCGGGAAATATGCCGTGACGATAGACACATTGACAGAGGGAGGAAGGGCTGTAGCCGACACTGACAGCGCAACATTCCGTTCAACAGTGATGCTAAACAATATCCCTATGCCCGGGTATAAGTTTAAGGAATATGTCATAACACAAACTATTGATACGTCGGTAAAAGTTCAGCCTTTGGGTAATTTCTTTGCCATGCCTTCTTATGATGTAACTGTTTCGGCCGTGTTCGAGAAGGACGATAGCGGAAAAGACAGTCAGCAGCAAGACCAGCAAGACCAACAAGACCAGCAAGACCAACAAGACCAACAGAATAAAGACAACCAACAGAATCAAGACAACCAGCAGCAAAGTAATCCACAAGAATCACGTGGCTTGTCGGAAAACGAGGCTGAACGTATGCTACAGGCTCTTGAGAATCAAGAAAAAGAGACGATAGAGAAAGTGAACGAGGAAAAAGTTCGTACACAGCCTAAACGGAAAACTGATAAGGACTGGTAAAAAAATCTTACTTTTGCAATTTGAAATGTTAGCAAACAAATAAAAATGGGTAATATAAAATATTGTTTAATATCATTAATGTTGCTGCTACCTGGACTTTTGAGTGCACAGGATGCAGAGATAAAGGCTTCCGCCAAACAGGTTGTTGAAGTCGGCGAACAATTTCAGGTCATTTATGACATAAATGCCAAGGTCAAGGATTTCAAGGCACCTGATTTCAATGATTTTGACCTTGTTGGAGGGCCTTTCACCTCTTCGAGTACAAGTATCAGCATGGTGAATGGCTCTGTCACAAAGAATGTGAGCAACAAATACACTTTTGTCCTAAAGGCATATAAGGAAGGCGATTTTACGATAGGTGAGGCTACTGCCAAAGCAGACGGTAAGACAATAAGTTCTAACACCTTAAATATAAAGGTGGAAAAAGGCTCAGGCAACACTGCTCCGAATTCAGCCTCATCAACATCATCGTCCAATACTTCAGTAGGGACATCATCAGGGAGTTCTGCAGTGTCGAACAGAGACCTCTTTATGAGTATTAGTGCTTCAAGCAAGACTGTTTATGTTGGAGAACCTTTGACAGTAACATATAAGATACATACTCGTGTTCCAGTGTCGTCAGTCACGGTTAGCAAGATGCCTGCTTATGCAGGTTTCTGGATGAAAGACATGAGCGATAACGGTAGCGTTCTTAAGCAGACTGAAGAAGGCGGATATACAGTGGCGGAGATAAGAAAGGTGATACTTATTCCTCAGAAGGCCGATGGCTTGCCAGTTGAACCAATGGGGGTAGAATGTGTGGCACAAGTCCGTAGCCAGTCGAGCAGACAAAGCATGGACCCTTTCGATGCATTTTTCAATGATCCATTTTTTGGAGGCGGTTACACCAATGTGACCAGAGAACTTCTTTCGCCTTCTTTGACAATCAAAGTCATCCCAACACCCGAAGAAGGCAAGCCCTCTTGCTATGCAGGGGCTGTTGGCAACTATACCATGACTACTGATATTGACAAAACCACATTGGATGCAAACGATGCGTTCACAATAACGGTGACACTGAAAGGTAATGGAAACATAGAACTTGCTGAAATGCCTAAGTTTGATTTCCCTCCCGACTTTGAAGTGTATGACCCTAAAATATCCACTTCAATACAAGGAGTTAGCGGAACCAAGAAAGCCGAATACCTTGTCATACCACGCCATGCTGGTGATTTTAATGTGCCATCTGCTCAATTTGCATTCTTTAATCCTTCCAATAAAAAATATGAGACATTGGCAACACCTGAATATGACATTCATGTTAATAAAGGTGGCGGCAATGCTGACAATGGAGGGGTGTATGCATCCAATCAGGAAAGCCTGAAATATATAGGCAGTGACATCAGGCACATAATGACAGACAATCCAAAATTTAATGCAAAAGGCAACCTGTTTTTTGCATCGTGGACATATTTTTTGATTCTTCTTCTTGTCGTTATGCTTTTCGTGGTACTTGTCCTTGTTGCCAAAGCAAGACGTAAAGCACTGGGCGATACCGCAAGATTGAGAAACAAGAATGCCACAAAAGTGGCACGGCAGAGACTCAAGAATGCAGAACGCCATCTTAAGTCCAATAACCAAAATGAGTTTTATGCTGAAATGTCCCAGGCCTTGTGGGGCTATATAGCCGACAAGTTGGGAATAGAAAACTCAAATCTTTCTATGGAGAAGGTCAAGGAGGAAATGTCTAAACGCAATACGCCTGAAGAGGTGATAGAATCGTTTGCCGGAACTCTCGACATGTGCGAGTTTGCCCGATTTGCCCCAGGAGACGCCAACAAGAAGATGGAACAACTCTACCAACAAGGTATAGATGCCATCACAAAAACAGAAAAATCATTCTAAAAACGCATTATCATGAATATTAAGCATATTATAACCATTTCGTTGACTCTCCTGCTTGTCGTGACATCACAGCCAACCAAGGCTCAAGATCAGGAGAAACTGCTTTTTGAAAAGGCAAATGCAGCGTATAACAACGGTGATTTCCAGACTGCGGTTGATGGTTACGGAGAAATCGAGAACTTGGGAAAAGAGTCCGTTTCTCTCTATTTCAACAAGGCTAACGCATATTATAAGTTGAAAAACTATCCCATGGCGATACTCTATTATGAGAAAGCCCTTGTTCTGGACCCGTCCAACGAAGATGTAAAAAACAATCTCCAAATAGCCAATCTCACCAAAGTTGACAAGATTGACGAGGTGCCTCAACCTGTTTTTGTCCGTTGGTGGAACGCGGCTAAGGCATGGCTCAGCTCAAACGTTTGGGCATGGACATCCATAGCATTTTTGACCTTGGCATTGGCGTTCCTGTTTGTGTTCTTGGTGTCACGGACAGTGGCTTTGCGAAAGACAGGGTTCTTTGCTTCGCTCATGATGTTCGTGCTTTTTGCTCTTTCAGTGCTTTTTGCCGCTCAATCTAGGCGTGATTGTCTGGTGAGAGACGATGCAATAATAATAACTCCATCGGTAACCATGATGAGTGCACCAGTCAGGTCGGGTGAGGAACTTCTTGTGTTGCATGAAGGAACCAAGGTTAAAATTGTGGAACATAGCGACGATTGGAACAAGGTTAAATTGTCAGACGGCAATATAGGCTGGATAAAAGCTGCTGATATGATAGAATTTTAAATTCAACTCTCTTAAAAACGCTTTATTTCCCACAAAAAATAAAAAAAATGGAAAAAAAAGTTTTTATTGTCAACTAATGTATTATATTTGCAAATTGAAGAAGAAAGTGGGGGTGGATTATAACCAAATGAGAATTAGAACATTATAAATTATAGGATATGAAAAAAGGAATTTTACCAGTAGCTTTATTCTTAGTGATTGCATTAGGGCAGCAGGTGGTTTTCGCCGATGGTGGCCATTACGTACCCCGTTCTAAAGCCCAGCAGTCACCTGAAGCAATGATTGGCGAAATGCGTGCTAATCAAAAAACCGGCTTGATTGACCCAGCCTTGATGCTGGCAGCAGCAAGTCAAGCAGCAAGTGCAACACGCAACGAAGGCGACCTTTATTGGAAAAATATGGGTCCAAATAATGTGGGTGGACAAACTACAGCTGTAATTTACGACAATCAGAACCCTTCAGCCGCCTATATAGGTTCAAAGGGTGGTGGTGTGTTTAAAACATACAATAAAGGCATCACCTGGAATTGTGTTGGCAATATGCCTCTTATGGTCAGTTCCATGGTTCAAGACGAAAACGGTGTCATATATGTAGGCACCGGTGATTGTATGAACGCACAATCATTCAATGGAATGAGTGAACTTGGCTATGATAATAGCTTTGTCGGAACAGGTATCTATAAGATTGAAAATAATGCCATTACCCGTATTGAAAGCACCAACCCATCAGCCCTTAATCAAGTTGAAGATTGGAGCTTCGTTAACGAACTGGCACTTTATGATGGCAAACTTATAGCTGCAACCAAGTCGGGTTTGCGTTATACTTCAGATGGCGGTCAGACTTGGAAATATGCCAAGAAATCTGATGGCACTGAAATGAAAATGCAGGTTGACGAAGTTAAGGTTGGCTCAGACGGGACACTTGTCGTGGCTGCCAAAGAACCTGTAGGCAACAACACCCTTGCCACTCTCTATATCGGAACAATTGAATCACTGGAACTCAATGAAGGAACAGATGTTAATCCTTCTGGATTGTTTGATTTGGCTATAGCTCCATCAGACCCTAACACTATCTATGCAGCAGCCATAGAAAGCAGTGGGTCGCATAGTGGCTTTTTCTATTCTTCCGATAAGGGCAAAACTTGGTATAACATCTTGCCTCTCTCTGACTATGTACATGTTTACGAAGACTTCGGAATGAACAATCACGGTATTTATGTCAACCCTACCGATCCAACTCGTTTCTTTGTAATGGGATATAATCTCTGGGAAGTCAAAAAAGAGGCTGAAAACGAAGGCGTGTTCATTGCAAAGAAACTGACTGATGGCTCAAGCAACCCCATTTATCTCGATTTGCATGTCGGCCTTCACTGCATGGCCTATGATCCTAAAAACCCCAATGAATTTTTCGTTGGAACAGATGGCGGCATCTTCAAACTGACACGTAAAGTGTATTCAACATACGAAGATGTGGTGGTGAGCAATTGCAATCGTAACTATGTTGCATCTCGTTTCTTCAGCGTTGCTTATTCTGCTTACAAACAACGTGTTGTGGGTGGCTCACTTGACCATGGCACAGTTCTTATAGTAGGCGATCCAAACAATGTTAGTCTTGAGTCAGGAACACAAGTTTACCCTAATTCCTCATTCGCATTCAGTTCTGAATATTATGCAGGATATTGCGCCTTGTCGTTACTTAACCCCAATGCTATCTTTGTTACAACAACAGGAAGTAAGGTCTTCCGCTCACAAACTATGGGAGCTGACTATGACATGTCAAACTTCACAAGCAATTTGCCAATATCAACAGCCCAATCAATGTTCCGTATGCCAATACTGCTTTCCGAAAACTTCAATGACACACGTAGCAATGACAGCGTATGGTTCTTCTCACATAGCACAGCTTATACTCAAGGCTCCGTGGTGAAATGCCGCAGCAAGATTGCTGACTATCCTTTTGACTATACTTTGCCTTATGACTTGACAGAAAATGACTCAATATTGGTGAAAGACCCATATAGTGCAGTCTTCTTTGTCGGTGTTAGCAATACAATCTTCATGAATAGAACTCCTCTCCATTTCAACAAATTAGCGGAATGGAATATTATATCACGTCAAACAACTGGCTTTGATAACACTCCTACTTCATTTGCTCTCTCAAATGACCAAGACGTCTTGTTTGTTGGAACTCGTTCAGGCAGCATATTCCGTATTAAAAACTTGAATGATGCATACGGTGAAACAGCTAATATAGCCAACTATAAAGTTGATGAAGAAGGAAATCAGATTACAGAAATCACCTTTGATTCTATTTTCGTGATTACTGACACAGTTTACAAACCTGACACAACTTGGGTTGAGGTTTGTGATACTACTTGGAAGAGCGTTTATGATCCCGTTATAGGTCAAGAAATTTTAGTTGTTGATACCATTATCTGCAAACAAGAGATTGATACTATAATTAATGTTATCGACCACTTTGTTGAAGAGTTTGACCATTTGGAAGAAGTACCTTATTTTGCACCTATAACCACTAAGATAAAACTTACAAATGCTGAGGGTGAATCTATCTCACAATGCGTCACCTCTGTCTCAGTTAACCCTAATGATCCCAACAAGGTCTTAGTTACTCTCGGTAACTATGGAAACTCATCCTATGTGATGTATTCAAACAACGCATTGAGTGATGAGCCTGTATTTACAATCAAACAAGGTGATTTGCCTTTGATGCCTGTTTATTCTTCTGTGATTGAAATGTCAACAGGTAAAGTGATAATAGGTACTGAACATGGTATATATGTGACTGATGATATCACAGCAGCAGAACCTACTTGGATTGCACAACGCAACCCTATGGGCGATGTCCCTGTTATGGAGCTTAAACAACAGATTGTTAACCTCCCAACACAGACATTCACCGAACATGGTAACAAGGTTGTCGTTGAGGGTACAACTAACCAAGGTGTTATCTATGCAGCGACATACGGTCGCGGACTTTACCGTTGCGACAACTTCATACTCAATTCGCCTGTTGGCGTTGAAGAGATGGCTGCAGCAGAAGTTAATGTTAGCGTTTATCCTAACCCAACCCGTGAGTCTGCTAAAGTGATGTTTGACCTTGAACAGTCGGCTTACGTTACATATCAGGTTTACGACATGACAGGTAAGATGATGCAAAATGTTGTTGTTGGCAACTGTGCCAATGGCAAACATGAAGTAAATCTTTCAGTAAATGGCTTGGCTGCAGGTTCATATCTGTTGCGCCTCAACCAAGGTGATAAAGCTTCTGTAACAAAATTCCTTGTTTACTAAAAAAGACTTTAAATAGTTAAAAAATGGCGAGTGTACACTCGCCATTTTTTTTTGTTTATAGTGGTCTCAAACGATGTTTTGTTGCCCATCGAACATTTTATGTTTTCCACTACCCCCCCCTTCTTCTTTCGTCTATAATTCAAGATTTTTGTTTAGGTTTGCGTCAAAATACGGTGTCATGGGATCGTATATCAATATTGGCAAAGCAGGATTCAAAACTGCAGCCTTTCATCTTCATCATCGATGAGTGGGATGCCATCTGCCGTGAATTCAAGACCGACACTAAAATCATGGACGAGTTCGTCAGTTGGCTGTGGCGAATGTTCAAGGGAAGCAACTCTCCTCAAGTGTTTGCAGGTGTATATATGACGGGTATCTTGCCGATAAAGAAATACAAGACAGCATCGGCACTGAACAATTTCATGGAGTGCTCGATGGTGGAGCCTGTTGACATGGCGCCTTATTTTGGATTTGCCAAAGAAGAAGTGCAGAATCTTGCCGAAAAACATAATATGGATTTCAATGAGTTGGAAAAGAGGTGTGATGGCTATCAGATTTGAGATGAGCAGTCCATATTCAATCCCAATTCGGTGATGCAAGCACTTCGGAGTCGCCGTTGTCGTAGAACTGGAATACGATAAGACGTTGATACGGCTATTGAACAGATTAAGCGTAGGCAATATTCTGTCATGGTTGCACATTATGCTGACAATATGTTGCTTGTGTGCATAACCTATAGTCGCGAGACGAAACAGTACGAGTGCCGAATTGAGAAACTTTAACTATTATACTGCCACGTAAGGGTTGAAATCCTTTTCTTCGCCTATGGTTGAACATTCGCCGTGTCCGCTATAGACTGTTGTGTTGTCGGGAAGGACAAAGAGACGTTGGCGAATGCTTTGGCGAAGCTGCTCGTAGCTGCCGCCAGAGAGGTCGGTGCGACCAATGCAGCGACAGAATAGAGCGTCGCCGGTGAAGACTACGCCAAGAGCGTGTACATATAGGCTTATGCTGCCGCGAGCGTGGCCTGGAGTGGAAATGACCTCAATCAGGTCGTCGTCAAGGGTGATGGTGTCGCCGTCGTGGAGTGCAACATCGGGTTTGGCAATGTCGAAATGGTTGTCAAGACCGAACATTAGAGCTTGCTGTTTCGCAGAGGCGAAGTCGGCTTCTGTGTTGGGATGGGCAGCAATGACTGCTCCATAACGCTCGCTGATGGCATAGTTGCCAATAATGTGGTCTATATGGGCGTGTGTGTTGATTATCTTGCTTATTTTAAGATTGTTGCATTCAATAAAAGAAAAGATTTTCTTGTCTTCCATAGGGCTGGAGTTGCCTGGGTCGATTACAATAGCAGTCTTGTCGGCACCATATACGACGTAGGTGTTTTCGCTAAAAGCGTTAAAACAAAAATTTTGTATTTCAAGCATTGTTGATTTGTTTATAGTTTATATTGTTTGTTCGATTCGAGACGCGTTACACGCAACAACTCTCTGGTCATCGTCATAGTCTTAGGTCATCGTCTCTTCAACGCCAGTTGCAATGCCTTGCTGAGTTGATCCGGACAAGATGTGTTCTTGTAGCCGCAGCGTATGCCGTCAAGCTTCTTTATGACATCTTCGGCTTTCATCCCTACTACCAGACTGCTTATGCCTTGTGTGTTGCCGTGGCAGCCTCCGTAGAAAGTTAAGCTTTTGATGATGCCATCTTCCAATTCAAATTCTATCTCTTGGCTACATGTGCCTTGTGTTTGATATGTGTATCTCATGATGATTTGTTTATCTGTTGATTTGTTCTCTTTGCACACTGAGCCTGTCGAAGTGTTGTTTTGTTTAATGTTTATTTGTTTATTTGTTTATTTGATGCGTGTCTCGCAGTCATCGTCAATGGTCATGGTCAACGGTCATGGTCATCGTCAACGTATCTCGTTTAAAATACCCATAAAAATCCTTACTCCGAGAGGGACGATTTTGTCGGGGAAGTCGTAGTGTTGGTCATGGAGAGGAGGCTGGTTGATGCCAGAACCCAATCCGAGGAAGGCAATGGGGCAGACCTCGGCGTATCGGCCAAAGTCCTCCGACCAGCGAAAAGGCTCGTCTAAGTGTTGTATTGGCATTTTTGCTGTTTTGGCTGCGTTCTCGACAATCTGGAAACGTCTCTCATCGCTTACGGTGGCGGTGAAAGCCTCGTGTATTGAATGCTTTGTGGTCAAATTGTGTTTTTGTGCAATGGATGTGACTGCTTCAAGAATCTCTTTTTTGAGTTTGTCGAGGCATTTGTCGTCGAAGCTGCGAAGTGTGAGCCATATCTCAGCGTGACCGGGGGCTATTCCGAAACTCTTTTCTCCGAGTTCGGCATGAGTGATGACGAATGTCGTCAAGGGTTGGTGATTGGACCATTCGCTGCGTTTCTGCTCCAGAATTCTTGTCAGTTCAGCCATGGCGATGCTTGGCGACAGCCCTTTCTCAGGTTGTGAGGCGTGTGCGGTGGCTCCTTCCAGAGTTATCTTCATTCCGAACGAAGCAGCGGCGAAACAGCCTTTTCGTAGGCATATCGTGCCATGGTCGAAGCCTGGAATGTTATGCAAGCCGAAGGCAATGTCGGGCTTGAACTTTTGGAAATTTTTGTCGTCTATGATGGCGGCAGCACCTTGTCCCGTCTCTTCGGCGGGTTGAAAAACGAGCATCACTTCGCCTTTTTCGGGCCTTTTCCTGCCAAGTTCGGCGGCAACGCCACATAGCATTGCTGCATGACCATCATGACCGCAGCGGTGCGACACACCAGCGTGGCACGACTTGTATTCCAAGCCGTCTTCTTCTGGTATATATAACGCATCAATGTCAGCACGAAACATGACTCGTTTCCCTTCTTCTTTGCCTTTGTATATTGCAATAATGCCATAACCCCCAACTTTCTCAATCAAAATGTCGGGAGATGTTGTTTTTAGCCATTCGCAGATCGCCTTATTAGTCTCGACTTCATGGCCCGAAAGCTCTGCAAGACTATGTAACAAGTGTCTTAACTCTACTATATCTTCCATAAATGCAAAATTACGTTTTTTTTCAATTTTGGCCTTGTTTTTGTAAAAGTTTATGTATCTTCGCTAAAAATATGGTTAAATGATTAAACTAAAATTCAAATAATATGAAAAAAACATTTTTGG
>JAZLGA010000014.1:0-12845 GCA_045616045.1 Bacteroidales bacterium
ACGGTATTGCAGGTTGCCCTGTGAGAAATACACCCTCTTCGAGCCGCCCACAGAATAGAGGGCGTTTATGCCTCCCGTGGGAGCCGCATTCAGCGGAGTATCGTTTCCAGGGTCTTCTGTGTTGTTTTCCTTGTGGCAGCCTGTGAATGCCATAGCCAGCACTGACAGGATCATTAATGTTTTTTTCATGTTTGTTTTTTAATTATAGATGATTTTCAGCGTTTTCGCACAATTATCAATTGTTCAAAGTACAAAGATAAAATGAATCAGGAGAAAATTGAGGATTATTCTTCAAAAAAAGTTATGTATGTGGATTTCGATTTTTTACAAAACGGATTACAACCTTTAGTTCACTGCTGAAAGCAGTAAATCCGACAGAACATGGCGACACAATAAGAGACAGCATCGAAAGAGTGCAAACGTACATTGGAGCATATAGAGAAGACAGCTTGGGAAAAGCCGTCGGCGGCGCCAACAACATAGAATCGGCTGACATTCTCAGTTGGCAGTGCAATGCCAAAAATAAATTAATCAAAGTTGGTATTTAACACTACACCTATTTTTTCTGCCGCAGCCTTGCTTGACACAAACCAAATCAAGTCACCGACAGCAAACTCAACCTTTGGAGATGGATTAAGGATGAAGTTACCATCGCGCTCTACCGCTAACACCATAGCATTATACACATTTGAGAAACCCGACTCAAGAAGTGTCACCCCAACAAGCGGATTGTCGTCCATAATCTCGACAGAGTAAATGTTGGTATCATTTTCCAACCGTTCGTGGATAAGCACATCACTACCGGTTTCCATAACCGTTCGGAGTTTGTTTATCTGCTCATCACGGCCCACGAAAGTAACCTTGTCGTATGGGAAAAGCATGAAATCCCTGTCGGGGAGGTCAAATATTTTTTCACCCCTCTCAACACTTACCACACTTAGATTATACACATATCTGAAATCAGTGTCTCCCAAAGTCTTGCCAACATATTTGCAATTGGACCCTACAACAACCTTATCCAGCTTAAAATTATCCTGAAGGACTTCGGGCACGACAAACAATTGTTGTGTCTGGCGCTTATTAAGGTTGTCAATGAAACGTTTCTCCAACCTCTTGTAAAAACGCATTATAGGAGTCAAGAACAGCAGCAAGACCGGGAAAAGAAATGCTATTAGTATGCATAGGAAAACATTGACGGCAAGTATCCTCCGCACCAGATACAACATTATCAAGAACACAATAGAATAGCGTATTATAAACACTGAGTAAACAATCTCCTTGTTAAACTTGTCTTTGCTCAGCATTTTGTGCTTTATGTTGGGAATGGAATGTCTGAATGCCATCGCCCACAAAAACGGAGACAATATCAGGAGTGTCACAACGAGATTAACGGTTTTTTCCCACGGGCCGCTAATCAATTTGGAGATGTTAGGTGTTATGAAATTGAGACACACCAAAAGCAACGCAATGACAATAGACAGATAGATGACCAGTTGTTTGAATTGTTTAACAACAAACGACCTCATTTCCACCTTCTTTCCGCCTTTTACCTTGATTCCTATCTCTTTGTTTGAGAATTTCTCTTTCCATGTATGCGGGATTCTCTTGTTCAGCCAATTGTATAAAGGCTCTCCAAATTTAATACTATATGGGGTTATAAACGTTGTTATAATAGACACCGAAATAATTATAGGATACAAGAACTCGTCTATCACACCATAAGTAATACCCACTGTGGCTATAATAAACGAGAACTCACCTATCTGACAGAAACAAAGGCCACCTTGTATTGATGTCTTTAGGTCCTCACCCGATATAAGCCTTCCGAATATGTTGCTGGTTGTCTTGAACAGTATCAGCACCATTGTTATCACCAAAATCTGCCACCAATACTCAATCAGTATTGAAAGATTAACCATCATACCTACGGAGACGAAGAATATTGCACCAAACAAGTTCTTTATTGGCGTTATGAGTTTGTGGATATAATCGGCTTCTATTGTTTCGGCAAGTATGGAACCCATTACAAAAGCGCCTAAAGCCGACGAAAAGCCAGCTATATTGGCGAATACGACCATAAGGAAGCACAGGCCCACCGAGAACACCGTCAACGTCTCCTCTGTCATTATCTTGCGGAACCATTTAAGCACAGACGGGATAATGAAAATGCCAGCTATAAACCACACCAGGAGGAAGAAAAAGAGCTTAACAACACTGAGCAACAATTCCTGTCCATCGAACGACTTGCTAAGCGACAATGTTGAAAGAATCACCATAAGGAGCACTGCTTCAAGATCTTCAACGACCAATTCGCCGATCACCCCTTCGACAAATCTCTTTTTTCCTAGTTTCATATCGTCAAAAGCTTTGGCAATGATAGTGGTTGACGATATTGACAACATAGCGCCAAGGAATATGCAATCCATCTTGGTCCAGCCGATGAGCCTTCCCACGACAAAGCCCACCACAAACATGACAATAAGTTCGGTAAGGGCCGTCACTCCCACTGTGCTTCCCACTTTCTTTAGTTTTTTGAAACTAAACTCAAGACCTATGGCGAAGAGAAGGAACACCATTCCAATCTCACTCCATACGTTAACACTTTCATGGTCAACTATAACGGGAAAGTAAGTGAAATAGGGGCCGATAAGGAATCCTGCTATGATGTATCCAAGCACCAAAGGCTGTTTCAACCACTTAAACAAGACAGTTGTGACACCAGCTGTGACAAGTATTAACGCAAGGTCGGAGAATAAAGCAGGCAGATTTGACATATTATTATTTTTATACTGCAAAGATAAGTCTAATAAAACAAAAAAGCAAGGCAAAAATTTGCCTTGCTTTCAATCTAAAGAGAATCCCACTTTTATCCGAGGAGTGAGTATGTTGCTGTCAGGCCAGCCATCACAATGCTAACCATGCTCATAAGCTTGATAAGGATGTTCAGTGCAGGGCCGGACGTGTCTTTGAAGGGGTCGCCAACGGTGTCGCCCACCACAGTAGCCTTGTGGTTGTCTGAGCCTTTGCCTCCGAAGTTGCCTTCCTCGACATATTTCTTGGCATTGTCCCAAGCACCGCCCGAGTTGGCCATGAATACACCAAGAACGAAGCCTGTGCTAAGACCGCCAATAAGAAGCCCCATAACACCAGGAACGCCAAGTATAACACCTGTCAGGATAGGGACAAGGATAGCGAGTATTGAAGGCATCAGCATTTCGTGCTGTGCACCCTTGGTGGAGATAGCCACGCAACGTTCGTAGTCAGGTTCGGCCTTGCCTTCAAGGATACCCTTGATGGTGCTGAACTGACGGCGCACTTCCTCAACCATCTTTTGTGCTGCACGACCGACAGCGTTCATTGTCATACCGCAGAACACGAAGGCCATCATGGCACCGATGAACACGCCTACAAGAACGATTGGGTTCATCAAGTTGACATTGTAGTATGACATAAAGTCGATAAGAGAGGCCTTGCAAGTCTCGATAGAGTTTTCGCCCCAAGTCAATGTTGTTTGGCCAACACGTTCGAGGGCTATCTTTATTTCCTCAACGTATGAAGCAAGAAGAGCAAGAGCTGTCAGAGCGGCTGAGCCGATGGCGAAGCCCTTACCTGTAGCGGCAGTTGTGTTGCCAAGAGCATCGAGAGCGTCGGTACGTTTACGGACCTCCGGATCAAGACCGCTCATCTCGGCGTTACCACCAGCATTGTCGGCTATAGGGCCGTATGCGTCGGTAGCAAGGGTTATACCCAATGTCGAAAGCATACCTACGGCAGCGATACCTATACCATATAGACCTCTTGAGAGGTTTGTTGCGGTAAACTCAATGTTGAATCCATTAGCGCAGAGATAAGCCAAGACAATGGCAACGCCAACTGTCACGACAGGGACAGCTGTTGAGAGCATGCCAAGTCCAAGTCCGGAAATGATGACGGTGGCGGGGCCTGTCTTAGAGCTTTCAGCCACTTTCTGGGTAGGTTTGTAGCTTTGCGAAGTGTAATATTCGGTTGCTTTACCTATAATGACACCAGCAACGAGTCCAACGACCACTGAGAGTGATGTTTGCCACCACATGTTAGTGTAATTAGGGTCATCTACATTTCCGAAGAGGAAGTACATGATGCCAAAGGTAGCAGCGGCGATCAGAACAGCGGCGGTGTTGGTACCACGGCTCAAAGCGCCAAGAAGTTGTTTCATGCCAGCATTCTCCTTGGTTTTAACGAGGAATATACCTATTATTGAGAGGAGCACGCCAACGGCGGCAATCATCATAGGGGCAAACACGGCTTTCATTTGCATTTCTGCGCTTTGTGTGGCGGCAGTGGCAAAAGCCGAAGCACCAAGAGCCATGGTTGCGAGTATCGAACCAGCATACGACTCATAGAGGTCGGCACCCATACCAGCGACGTCACCCACGTTGTCACCTACGTTATCGGCTATGGTTGCAGGATTGCGCGGGTCGTCTTCAGGTATGTTGAATTCTGTCTTACCAACGAGGTCAGCGCCAACGTCGGCTGCTTTGGTGTAGATACCGCCACCCACACGGGCGAACAAGGCTTGTGTAGAAGCACCCATACCGAATGTCAACATGGTAGTGGTAATGGAGATAAGGTCTTTTTTGGCACCAACAGCCTCAAGCAAACCTGTTCCATTCAGAACGATGAACCATACGGCCACATCCAGCAGGGCAAGTCCTACCACGACGAGGCCCATAACGGCTCCTGAACGGAAAGCAACCTTAAGGCCACTGTTCAGCGAATTACGGGCAGCATTGGCTGTACGAGCCGATGCGTATGTGGCGGTCTTCATACCAAAGAAGCCAGCCAAACCCGAGAAGAAACCGCCTGTGAGGAATGCGAACCACACGATGCCGTTCTGAAGGCCAAACAAACTCATTACGAAGAAAATGACAGCCAAAATGATGAAAACGATGACCACCACTTTATACTGCTGTTTCAGGTAAGCCATAGCTCCCTTGCGAACATGAGCGGCTATTTTCTTCATCAAGTCAGTACCTTCGTCTTCTTTCATCATCTGCTTGTAGAAGATGAAAGCAAATGTCAGTGCCAGAATGGAGGCAACTAACACGCAATAGATAATCCAATCCATAAATTAATATTTGGTTAATAATTCAGTTATTTATCTCTTTGCAAAGGTTTCTATCGCCAAAAAAAACAACAGCACTTTTTATAACCGCTGCAAAAATACGGCGTTTTTTTTAGTCTCACAAATGTTTTTTTTAAAAACAGACACAGATATTGCAAATCAATTTGTGTTTTGGCGAGCAAAACATGCACTATTGTAGCCGAACAATAAACAATTTGGGCTATCTATCTTTCCATCAAATGATAATACTTCGGCACATAGTCTTCCCATTCTCCAGTTAGTTTTTCGGGATGGAAGAAGTGGATGAAGTCGGCAAGAAGTATGTTAGGTTCCAGCTGCGACTGCTCGAAATATCCTGTCGTGATGATGTCGCAGACCAAGATCTTACGATTTTTGTATGCGTCAAAAAGAGTGTATTTGTTGTCCATAGCCGCCAATGAAGCGTATGACATGTCAGTAGTTGCCGAGTTAGTCACGCGCCAGAAGTCGGCATGTTGGGCTTTCACCAGTATGGTTTCGGCATCGAGCGGAAAGCTGGCGGCAGACTCGTTGTCCTTCCACACATAATCAGCGCCTGCGTCGGCAAAAAGCTTGGCTATATAGCTGTTGCCACCAGGCACATACCATTGTCCGTTGAATGCCAAGTCGGAAAAAACAGTAGGTCGCACCTCCACATCGGCACAGAGCGAGTTGAGTGCATTGTAGCGTTGTTCAATCTCGCCAAACCATTTGTCGGCGTCGTCAGCCCTGCCAGTCAAAAGGCCCACAACACGTATCCATTCGGCTCTTCCCAAAGGCGTGTTTTCAATATAATCGGCATAGGGGAACATGACTGCCCCTACCCTTTTCATGGCATCAGAACTATGGTCGAAATAAGGCGAATAGAGCATGATGTCGGGTTGGGTTGCAATTATCCTTTCCATGTCGGCGGCTTGTTCCGTACCTACATCAGCGACTTTGCCACTTGCGAGAAGGTCTTTCATGGCTTCATTGCGAACATGTTGCCCATCAAGAATGCACTTCACTCGGTCAATCTCACCCAAATGCATAAAAACCGTCCATTGTGTCGATGAAAACGAGACAACCGACTCCACAGGCACTGACACACAAACCGTGTCGCCATTGTTGGGTTCGACTACAGGTCTGCTTGTCAACAAAAACTTTCCCAATGCCTCACCATCACGCCAAGGGTTTTTAATCTCAACATAATGTCCTTGTCCTGTTTCGACAACCACTACATTTTTGGCATGACGCATAACATTGCCGCTACGGTCGTCAGCCACCACAATGCCACCTACGTTGTTGGTGCCGTTATTGCGGCATGAAGCCATCCATAACGACAAAGAGATGGACAACAAAAGTATATGTTTCATTCTTTTTTCAGTTGTTTAAGGCAATTCAAACAAATACAATCCTCATATTGCTTCAATATTTTGCGCATAGCATCATTCAGTGTCACCGATGCGCACCAGCAATCAGCCGAATGGCTGCATACGAACTTCGCTCCGCAACGCGGACATGTTTTTTCGGCATCCATCTTGCTACATTTCATTTCTTAAACAACATAAAGCCAGGAGTTACACCCACCTGGAACGAGTTGAGAAATTTCCCTTCCGAACTATAGCATAGCACATCTCCGTTTACTGTATATGACTTAACATCCGACACATATATGTCGCCATTGCCTGGATTGACGCACATGTTATAAAGCAACATTCCTCCCGTAATAAATGGTTGTGACGGCAAGGCTTCGTCATATATCGACATGCGGTAAACCTTTCCATTATCAATGTAATAAAGGATTGTACCCGTATTGTCAATATTCAGGCAACTAGGATAATTTGTTGGACAAAAATCAGGAAATTTAAAAGTCTTGACAATATGATTATCGGATGGGCTGATACAGAAAAGTTTTGCTTTCTCGTTCTTTTCGTAACCACCGCCACACATTACCCAGATGTTGTTATTCTTGTCCAACGCAAGGCTGTTGGGTTCTATTCCAACTACTATTTCTTCAGACATCTGGTCTGTTTCAGTATCAATAACCTGAATTGTGTTGTTGGCCACATCCTGAGCATAATAATTTGACCAATTTGTCACATACAACTTGTTGCCGACAAGCAACATGTTCTGTGTTGGTTTACCTGTTTGGACAAAACCTGTATGTGTCATGTTCTCAGGATTTATAACCCAAACGCCTTTTGCCATAAGGTCGGTCACGTATGCTTTGGTGTCGCTCACGAATTTCATGTGGAGCGGAGAGTTGAAGTCGGCCAAAAGAGCCTCATATTTCAATGTGTTGACATCACATTTGTATATGTAATTGCTATTATTGACAACAATATAAAGTTTATCGCCATTTTGGGCAAGGCTTTGTCCGACATCGCCTATAGGCGAGCCGTTGACACGAGAGAAAACGTTGTTCTCAACGGTTCCTGTTTCAATATTGTAACAAGTTAGCGAGGCGTTTGCATAAGTATAGTTTCCCTCATTCAAAACAAAAAGGATATTTGGCTTCTCATCCTCCGGGTCAGGGGATTCTCCATTTTTTGTCGTAAACTCCAAGATGTCACCATAATAGACAGTCCTTTCGGTCATTACATAGACACGCACATAATACTTTGTAGATGGTTCCAAACCTGTTATCTTACATGAAAAATCATCCAAATAAGCCAGAGCCTTCACAACTTGGGAGTTTATAGAAGGGTCGTTGTCGATAGAATAGCACACGCCTTTTTCCAGAATGTCTCCATCGCCCTCGACGGTAGCATTTACAACAGCAGTGGTTTGAGTCACCCGAACGACTTCGCTAAATGAAATCATTATATCTTCCCTCTTGTTACATGAAGCAACAAATACAAAAGACAGAATTGCCATAAAACTTACAATCTTTTTCATAACACATATTTTTATTATTTTACCTTTATCGTTTCTGTTTTGCAACCATTGGTAATGAAAAGAATACAAAATCCTTCCACACACCTTGACAAGCCGACTGTCTCGTTATGGCATACAAGCATATCGAGCGTTACTTGTCTCATGGCATTAACCAATTACAAATCAACATCTTGATCAACATTTACTACAAGTCTATCGCTTACCGCATTGGGATAAACAGAAAAAGCCATTGAACTATTCCCGGACATGGTGTCACCGCCATGTTCAACATCGTGTATAACATCCGCCGCATCAAGGTCGAAGCCCGACAAGCAAAAAGGTGTTGGCCAGGTGTCATTAGCAGCAGCCCAAGCCACAATGACTAACGAATCTGCATGAATGACTGTTGTTCCAGGCTGTCCAACAGCATGCGCAAACTGGGCATTAACAGTAAAAGGCGTAATGCTAAGCAACGCAGAAGAAATTGATTCAATGAAGTTTTTGTACATAACCACAATCGTTTATATCTTGACAACCAGTTAGTTATACAAAACTTCGAGATTTGGAAAGGTAAAAAAAACCGCTCTTGTCCCGAAAGCCTTGTTTCTATTCAGCAAAAAGCAGGTCTTCTGACTCACGCATCATCAAGCCGCCTTCCCGCCATTTCTCTGGCAGTGGCTATTAGCATGATTGTAACACGTTTACAGCAGCGGGAACTGTTCGGGGTTCACACCCGATTCCCTTTCAAGCCTAATCCGGCACTTTTTGCCGTTGCAAAGGTAAGTTGTTTTTTCAAAATAACAATGATGAGTTGTATTTTTTTTTACACTTTATAGATTCAACAATTCGCAAATGACGTCTTCCCTTATGATTTTCGGAGCCGACTTGCCCGCAAGCACCAACACTTTCTTGCCTTTGCGATAGATATGTAGTTGGCGCGAACGGACCACAGCTGTCAGTTCGTTGTCATTCTGCATGGCCAGCCAAAGACGATGGTATTCACCATCCTCTGCAAACAGTTTCTTCTGCAGATGCGAACATAAATTGGTTGTGTCGATAGTCATCATTAGTTCCCTTACACTTACAATTGTTTGGATAAGCGTTGAATATCTATAGGGTTTATTACGGATTTGGCATATCCGTCACGGGTGCACACCATCATTGACTGCGCCACTTCGGTCATGCTGTTTGCCTCACGGCACACATACGCTAAAGGATAGAAACAAATAAACGGATATTGCATGGCTTGAATGCGCCGTTGCCCTTTTGCCCAGCGCATGAAAGCGGGACGATAAGCTAATGCGTGAAGGAAACCCATATCCTGTATCTCTTGTTCGGTACGGCCTTTCACCTGCTGCCAGTGCTGCCTGCCCTTCGGGTTGGTGCCTGCGCCACTGAGGTAGATATATGTCATTCGGCTCTTGTCAGGCATAATCTTTGCGAAATGTACCGGAATGTCATAAGAGATGCGGTCATACACATCATGAGGTGTGCCGACAGAGGAGACACCTGCAATGAAGAACACTGCATCATACCCCTCAAGACAGGGGTCTCCCGCTTCGAGAGTGAGCATGTCAGCAACAATATATTCCTCCAATTTTGATGTCTCAGCCGATGTGAGGCACGAATACTCGCCTTGCAGGACACCTGTAGGGCGACGGCTCACAGACAGGACTTTCTCCACCTGCGGCGAACGCAACAGTTCCAGCAAAACACCTTCTCCAACATAGCCTGTGGCTCCTGTTAGAATGATTTTCATAGGTTATTTTATTTTGGTTTTAGGTTAATATCATATCAGCAACCTCGTTTGTTTGCGATACTCGGCATAGCCAGGTTTGTTTTGCAGCTGACGCTTTTCCATAAGAGGAACGCTTATGCCAAGAAAGAGAGCCGTCATCGCAATGGGGCCACAGACGAACCAGTCAAAACCTTGCAGAGATGCATACATAATCCATATACCCCACCAGAATTGGATCTCTCCGAAATAGTTAGGATGACGGCCATGTTTCCACAAACCAACATTACAGCACTTGCCTGGGTTGGCGGCACGGAAATCGTGAATTTGCTTGTCGGCAATCAGTTGAATGGTGGCAGAGGCGATGCAAACTATGCAGCCGAAGAACGTCAAGACGTTTGCTGTATCAGTTGTCTCAAATAGTTTTAATCCCGGCAACATTGCGACAAACACCACAAGCGTGGGCACCATGTTCAGCCCGAAAAAGTTGATGAGATGGAATAGAAGTGGATGCAGACTGCGGTATTTGGTATATCGCCAGTCCTCGTGCGCCATGCCCTTGAACGTGATGAACCAGTTGCGTGTGAGCCTCCATCCCCAATACCACGATACCACGAGCAACAGAACCACTGGCAGCGACCATGTGTTTGCATAGAATGCCCTCAGCAAAAACACTACAGGAGGGAAAACGCTCCAGTAAGGGTCATAGACCGACACGTTTTCGTACAGCAACCCGAACAGCCATACAATGACAGTAGCAAAGACATCAGCCCATAGCAAAGCCCATACAGGTTTTATCGACACCGCTGTCAACCGGTCAAACAGCAACACACCAGCCACAGCGGCAAAAACATATATGGCAGCAATCAACGCCACGCTGCTCCATTTAGAGAAATCACGCTTCATGATTATAGTTTTTTCATAAGCGACAACCAAAGTCCATTGCCAGCCTATCGTTTAATTGATGGCACAAAAGTAAAGAATTATCCGTGTTTTGGCAAGAAAAAGTGCTGGAACAGAGAAAAAAAACTATGAGCCGAGTTATTGGTGGATATCGGTCTGCTTGATGCTTAGGCCAAGAGTCTGTCTTTCAAAAAATATCACCGTGCCGCCTTTTTCGCTATGGAGAGGACGCAGCCTTGCCAGCAAGCGGTCTCTGTATCCTCCGTCAGCATCAGCATACCACCAGTAACTCTCATCCACTTCGGCAGCGCCATATAGGCTATTGAGGTATTCTATGACCTCCCCCATTTCTGGGTCATCGACCGGGTCGATCGAGATCAACGACAGCGTTTCCTTGTTGTTTTGGGCTGCCAGTGCTGCACGCCGACAATGCAATGATGCAAAGTATAATGATTACTGTTTTTTTCATTTTTGTGTTGGTTTTGAAACTTTAAAAATAGAAAGCAGCATAAAATCAAAACTTCTATTTCTCATCAGGTGGGTTCTATAATTAATTTCCAGTGATTCTGAGTCGGTTTTCGAGCAGATTGCTGCGCAGAAAGAGGGCGCATAGCGGGCTATGCAACCGATTGATAAACAACAAGATGCCGAAAAGCGGTCGAAAGCGAGGAAAAGAAATTTTAAATTTGTCATATCATTTGTATTTTATTTCGTTGAATTTATAGACCCCACCTAAACATTTTATCTTTATGCACTTGAAAAACACTTCAAAAGTTTTGGATAAAACCACTGCGCCATTTCAGCTCTTTTAGAGTTTGAATGATTCACCCAGACCGGTCTGATGAGATTAATTTCAGAGAAAGCAGGTTTTAGAATACCACATGGGATAACAAATCCTGCGGAACGTGTTTTTTACAATGCAGTTTTCAACTTCCCTGTTTTTATATTTTTCCGTTCATTATCCCCGCCTCGTCAGTCACCAGACCTCGGTCGAGCGTTATCACCTTCTTTAAATCGCTGTCGTGGGTGATGTAGTAGCTCTTTGCCAGGTCGTCGGAAAAACGGCTGACGAAGGTCGAGCGTATGCGGCTGCACTTCTCGTTGATGGAGCTGCGCGTGCAGTCAACCAGTTCGCCGATGCTTTGGTCCAGTTTGTCGAGGTCGTCACAGTTTGAGATGGTCGGCCAATTCCTTGAAGCTAAGCCCTTCGGGATGGCGCAGATAGAAGAAATATACCACCTTCGAGAGTGTGGGCATCGTTATTTCCATGTTGTTGTAGTTGAGCAAGACGATGCGGTAGTCTTGGGTGATGACAAGCCTGCTCAGCTTGGGTTCGGGCAGGTCGATCATCTTTCTTATCACGAACTCGCTCACACCCATCAGCCTAAGCTGCTCAATGCGCTGCCTTATCTCGTCGGCCAACTCGTCTATTCTTCCAAGGTAGACCACATTGACTTCTCTCCCTTCAGTGATGCGGCTGGAGCGTAAAGCACCGTGATCTCCGATTTCTTCAACTATTGAGTTGCTGTAAATATAGTCAGAAAGATGCTCTATTATCGTGCTGCAGCGAATACCCGATTCGGAACGAGGCACTCGTGAAATCGCCTCCAGAAGCTGAGTGAACTGCACGTCGTTGTCGTAGCGCAAAGGAAACAGCTTGATGACAACGCCACCGGCTTCACTACGTTCTTTCCGCATCAGCACGGACAACTCCGATGTCTGCAATGGCAATTCCGGTGCTTTTTCCCCATTGTCGATTCTGTAAGACAGCATCTCGCGATAAACTTTCAGCATCCATTTTGCGTCAGGCTTTATTTCACTTTTCCAATCAGTGTTTACCGCAGGCCAGTTGTACTCCACAATCTGCTCCATGTCGTCAATCAAGGCGGGCAAGTAGGTGAAGGTATTGTCCAAAATGCGTTTAATCGCCTCAAGATTATTGCGGAAATAGGCGTTTATCTCCTTGTTGTCAGAGGTCTCGACATAAAAGTAACCCTGAACGAACGACAGCTTGTCGTCGAACAGTGCCTCTTGATATCTAGGATTTATATGTTGTGTTTTTCCATTACGTTTTTCTATTTTATCCTATTGCTGTCCGATAAAAGTCGTGATTTTATTAATTCTATTGGTTAACTGCCTGTAAAAAGGCATTCGTCTTGTAATTCTCAAAATTGGGCCCCTCTTTTTGTGGGAAGAGTTCCAACTGTGGCGATATATCATCCTCCG
>JAZLGA010000015.1:0-18747 GCA_045616045.1 Bacteroidales bacterium
AATAAAGGCAGAATGATGCTGTTGATAATCATCATCACCACATCTTTCAGTTCAATCACGCCAGACTTAATGCTGTGATGATTGTATTTTATGATGGCAAAACCCAAAATAAACGATAAGAACAAAGCCGACATCGTATCCATTAATGGTGGAAAATCAATTTTAAAATACGGATCTAATGCCACCGGCGAAACGCCTCCCGCAGGATCAGCCATGGAATCTACTTGTTTGTCAATGATGATCGGAAACACCAGATCGGAAACACCAAATGTGAACAAGCCGGCAACGACCGTTGAAACATACGACAACACCAACGTCCAAACAAGCATCTTACCCACGCCGGTATCCGTTTCAACGATAGCGCTCGTAATCAATGCCAAAATCAGCAAAGGAACGGTGAATGCCAAAATAGACGAAAATAATCCGTCAAAAGTAATGAAGATTCTTACAAACCAAAGAGGCACAAACTGTCCCAAGGCAATGCCCAATGCCACTGCCAAGGCAACAGTCGCCAGTAAGTTTTTCTTGAAGAAATTTAAAATACGCTTGAACATGATTGATATTACTTTTTATTTTCTGCAAAAATACACAATTATTGATATTATTGTTATCCGATAAAAAAATAAAACGACAAAAAAGGGTTCATAACCCATTGATTTTTAGCCACGCCTTATGTTCATGTCCAAAGACAAGCCCCTTCAGCCAAAAAGAGTCGGCTCCTGATGGATTTCAGACGCTTCAACAAGGACACCACCCCTGCCCTTCTCGGGATTGAAGCGTTTTGTGTAACATTCTCCGCCGTTCTCCCGGCTCGTTTGAAAGATTTTTGAGTTGCCAAGCAATTCTATCACCTAACCATAAAGCGGCTGTCAGCTAAAATGTTTAAGTGGGTTCTATAAATTAATTTCCAGTGATTTTGAGTCGATTTTCGAGCAGATTGCTACGCAGAAAGAGGGCGCATAGCGGGCTATGCAACCGATTGATAAACAGCAAGATGCCGAAAAGCAGCCAAAAGCGAGGTAAAAAAAATTTTAAATTTGTCATATCATTTGTATTTTATTTCGTTGAATTTATAAAACCCACCTTTATTCTTTTGCCCATGTTATTTTAAATTTTATAACACAGCAAAAACAACACAAAGGGTTGACATCACAAACATAAATCAGCCATTCTTTTTTTTGCCCTCAAAAAAAGTTTTATCGGACTGTAATCAAAAAAAAAATCCTCCTAAGGAGGATTTATTTGTTTTTGGCCGTTTGCAACCAACTATCTGTCGCCTACAATCAGCTGTGGTTTTTTGCCTTTGCCCTACGACGCGACTCTTCCAAGAGTTCAATTGCCTCCTGCTGCAAGGCGCGTTCAGCCTCGTTTTCAGGTTCTATTACGATGCCGTGTGGACACGATTGATGATTTTCGTCAAGATAGGCAAATGTTGCAAAGCCCTCTGCAGCAGTCTTTTCTGGCTCGCGTGAGCGATACATTTTGGTATAAACAGTCAAAGTGCTCTTCCCTGCGGCCACTACCTTACTCTCATAAGTCACTATATCACCCGCAAATATCGGGAAACGGAAATTGATTCCATGCAAGACAAGCAAAACAGTGTCTTTTGTATCGACGTATTGTGCCACTGCAAAATAAGAGCTTTCGAGGAACCACTCTGAACAACGTCCAGCAAAGAATGTTTTATGGTGGTTTAGGTCCGCAAGTTTTATAAGCCGTTGTGAATAAGCTGGTTTCATAAATAGAAAAAATTATAAAATTAAATGTTTATCATCTGGCAAACTTACTTAAAAAATCCCTAACTGCAACAAAATGCTTTCAATATTCCTTTGAAAAGACAAGTTCCAGTCTTCACAATGCACCCGGTCTCTCCGTAATGTGTTTTGCGTGAGTTCAACATTCAAACTTCAGTCCATCGTAAGCTATTTCAACATTATCGGGCAGTTTGTGATTCACTATTTTGGTCAAGCCTATGTGATGGCCTATATGCGTCAGCCAGGCCTTCTTGACGCCGAGGCCGGTCACCACCTTAAGAGCCTGATCCACATTGAGATGAGAATAATGTTTGTCCCACATTAGTGCCTCAATGATTAGGAACTCTATGCCCTGCAACTTTTGCATAGCATCATCTGTCACCTGATGAATGTCGGTGACGTATGCAAACTTACCAAAGCGGAAAGCATGGCATGTCATGGTAAAGTGCTTAAGTCGTATAGGGAGGACATCAATGTCGCCAATCTTGAATGGTTCGTTGTCAAAATCAACAAGTTCGTATGTAGGTGCTCCTGGATAAGGATTTTCGTCAAAGCAATAAGAATACTCTCGTTTGATTTCCTCTTGTGCATCCTTGGCTGCATACACAGGCATGGGGTGCTTTAACTTGAAGATATACGGGCGCAAATCGTCAAAACCTCCTATATGGTCATGATGCTGATGTGTAATAAGAACTGCATCAACACGTCCAACGCTTTCGCGCAACATCTGTTGGCGAAAATCAGGGCCAGCATCGACAACAACGGTCGTTTGTCCAGTTTGGACCATAATAGAAGTGCGCAACCTCTTGTCGCGAGGGTCGTCCGACCTACACACTTCGCAATCGCAGGTCAAAACGGGAAGTCCGTGAGAGGCTCCGCTACCTAAAACAGTTACTCGCATAAAAGTTATATTTACGGCTGCAAAGGTAAGTATTTTTTATGAAACAACATTGGATAATGAATACGGTTTTCAGGAAGCGCGAGGATACATTTCGGAGCCTTGACAGCGAGTGTTACGATACAAAAAACGATTCAAAAAGCAGGTCGTTAGAGAACTGTTTGTTGGAATCATTTTTTTATGCCAACATTTTCACAACAAAAGAAAAAGCTATATATTTGCAAAGTATCGAAAAAGTAAAACTAATGAACACTTTATGCACATATTTGGGTTTACCCCTAAAGAACCCTGTCATTGTCAGCAGTTCTCCGCTCACTGGAACGAGCGAAAGCATAGTCAAATGCGCCAAAGCTGGAGCAGGAGCCATTGTCCTTAAATCCATATTCGAAGAGCAAATACATGCCGACATAAAAAAGGAAGAGAGTTATTCAGACATATACGACAGCCATCCAGAGATGAGCCAATATCTCAGCACCTTTGTGCGCGGGAACGAGATTGAGATATACACCAAACTGATAAGAGAGGCCAAAGCCGCCGTTGACATTCCTGTCATAGCCAGCATCAACTGCACCAACGATGGAGAATGGATAAGTTTTGCGAAGAATTTCCAAAATGCAGGTGCCGATGCCATAGAGCTCAACATTGCGATAGCCCCATTCGACTACAACACCACCCCTCGCAACATTGAGGACGAATACATCGAGATACTGAAGCAAGTAGAAAAGAGCGTCAGGATTCCTATATCGGTCAAGATAGGCAGCCATTTCACCAACATCTGCAATATGGCCTTCCGTCTTGCCAACAACGGAGCCAAGGGAGTGGTGCTCTTCAACCGTTTCTACAATCCCGACTTCGACATCGAAAGCCTCAAAGTGGTGGCAGGAAACTCCATTTCGGCCAACGAAGAAAACAGCACCACACTACGTTATGTGGCACTTCTGAAAGGCCAGAACATTCCATGTGACATATCGGCAGCAACTGGTATATATAACGGCAAGGATGTAATAAAACAAATTTTGGCAGGAGCCTCTACAGTACAACTTTGCAGCAGTCTCTACAAAAACGGTCTCGACAACATCAGCGACATTCTCGTCACTCTCACCCAGTGGATGCAAAGCCACAATTTCAACACCATAACCGACTTTAAAGGTCTTATGGGAAAGCCTGGCAACAGCAGCATGGAAAGAATGCAATATCTGAGAAGGAATAGCGAACAATGATGGGACGTTGAATTGTTGAGAAATTCGTGAATCACTCAAGAACCTGTCAATTGACAAATTATTGAAGCCAAATTATTAACTCACATAAAACCAAACAACATGAAAAAGTACTTATGCGACATTTGCGGTTACGTTTACGACCCTGAAAAAGGCGACCCAGATAGCGGCATTGCCCCTGGCACACCTTTTGAAGAAATTCCTGACAGTTGGACATGCCCTCTTTGCGGAATAGGCAAGGACAGTTTCTCTATAATGGAATAAACAAACTTGAACTATGGCAGGAAGAAGTATTTTTCTGCCAATCATTACTGCATAGAACTACCATCATGGACAATAATGCTCTTTATAATATAGGTTATGGCTTGTATGTGCTTACCACAAGCTATGACAACGTTGACAACGGCTGCATAGTTAACACAGTCACACAACTCACAAGTAACCCTTTGAGAATTGCAGTGACCGTCAACAAAAACAATTTCACCCACAACCTCATAAAAGACTCGTGCGTGTTCAACATTTCAATGCTGACAGTCGAGACTCCAATGTTCGTTTTCGAGCATTTTGGCTTTCAATCGGGACGCAATGTCAACAAGTTTGCCAACTGCGAAGCAGAGCACCGTGCGGTGAACCATGTGCTGTACATACCCAAATACACCAACTCGTACATTGCCTGCCATGTCGTAAGCACAATAGACTTTGGCACACACACCATGTTCGTCGCTGAGGTACTCGATGCACAGGTTCTTTCTGACAAGCCATCACTAACATACTATTACTATCAAAACAACATAAAGCCCAAACCACAAGTCCCCAAAGAGTATAACGGCAAACGCTGCTGGGTTTGCAAAGTGTGCGGATATGTTTACGACCCCGACAAAGGCGACCCTGATAGCGGCATTGCCCCTGGCACTCCTTTTGAAGAGATTCCC
Source organism: Bacteroidales bacterium (assembly GCA_045616045.1). Lineage (GTDB taxonomy): Bacteria > Bacteroidota > Bacteroidia > Bacteroidales > F082 > Limimorpha. Next base: position 4,802 of record JAZLGA010000015.1, read on the forward strand.
GACGATTGGGTGTGTCCTCTCTGCAAGCACGGAAAAGACGATTTCGAAGAGCTGTGAAGAGAGTCTAACTATAACATAAATTTTATTAGCACAAATCATAACATGAAACAAATTCAACTTTCAGAAAACATATTCTATGTCGGTGTGAGCGACCGTCATACCGACCTTTTTGAGAACCATATCGAGCTTCCCAATGGAGTTTCGTACAACTCATACCTTATCCTTGACGACAAAACAGCCTTGATTGATCCCGTTGAGGCGACTTTTGCCGAAGAACACCTCTTCAAAGTGAAGTCAGCACTAAACGGCCGTAAGCTTGACTACCTCATCATCAACCATGACGAGCCAGACCACAGCGGCTCCATAGCAGCAGTGACACGTGAATACCCTGAGATACAAGTTATTGGCAATGCTAAAACATTTGCTCCTCTTGAGGCATTCTATGGCTGTATAGAGAACAAGAGGACCATAGCCGAAGGCGAGACCTTAAGTCTTGGCAGTCACACCTTGCAGTTCTTCATGGTGCCAATGGTGCATTGGCCCGAATCGATGGTGACATACGAGCAAAGCAAAGGTATAGTTTTCAGTAACGATGCTTTTGGAGGCTTTGGGGCCATCAACGGCGGCATTTTCGACGATCAAGTAAACATAGCCTTCTATGAAGACGACATGCGTCGCTACTATGCGAATATAGTTGGCAAAGTAGCCATGCAAGCCCTTAAGGCTATCGAGAAGCTCGGTGGCTTGACCATTAAGATGATTGCCCCTTCACATGGCTTGGTATGGCGCAGCAACATATCATGGGTTGTTGACCACTACACACGTTGGAGCAAGCACGAAGGCGAAGAAGGCATTGTAATAGCCTTTGGCTCGATGCATGGCAACACAGCACGAATGGCCGACATTGTGGCACGAGGTGCAGCCGATGCCGGGATAAAAGAGATTAAAATATATGATGTGGCACGTACAAAGATGTCTTTCATAATGAGCGACATCTGGAAATACAAAGGCGTCATATTAGGAGCTTGTGCACACTATGCAAGTATGTTCCCTGGCATGACAACACTCACCCATGAGATAAACGAATTCAAGCCCAAGAACAAATGCTACGGCATCTTTGGAGGAATGAGTTGGAGCGGCGGTGGTGTCAAGACTTTGGCTAAATATGCCGAAGAAGGTTCCTGGAACATGGTAGCCGAAAATGTTGAGGTAAAAGGAACCCCCATCCGCGAAGAAGACCGTGACAAGCTCTACAACCTTGGCAAAGCTGTTGCAGAAGCGATAAAAGGATAAGAAAGCCCCTTTTGCACAAACAAAAAACTCCGCCATGTTGACGGAGTTTTTTTTATAACACAAAATAATCACTTCTCACGGGGCTGCCGTCTGCGGCATTCTTTCTTGCCCTGCCAACTGTAGATATGGATGCCGTATGTCCATTCTATATAGTCGATGCTACCGGCATGGAGCTTCATGAAGGCTCCTGCATACATGTTCTTGTTTTTGCCGAAATAGTATTTGAAACCAACTCTCTCGTAATAGTTTTGGTATGCGTCTGGCAGATATTGTTTCTCGAATGGAGACATTTTCGACTCAACAAAAGTCCATGTCTTTTTCTCGTCAGTTCCATTATAAATGCCATGATAGAGATAATAGCCACCACCAACGCAGAAAGCAAAGTTATTGTAAAGCACCTCGAACATTCCCGACACGGCAATATGCGTACCACGCCAGAAAGAATATTGGACAAGCGGCACCGACAACGAGCCAGATTCAGCATTTATGGCAGCTTCCTGACATTTCAACTTTGTTTCGCCGGTCCATGATAAATCAAGTCCAACACTCCAACGGAATTTTGGATGGAACTTGCCTGTAACACCTAATTGTATCAAGTTACCGAAATAATAGCCTGGTTCACCCGAAATCTGTCCGTTGATTTTGGTGTTTGACTGAAGAACGCCAAACGACTCAGATGCATAAATTGCATATTGTTTTTTCCAAAATACAGGTTCCTTGGGGTTCAAGACAGGTCGGTCTTTAGGATAATAGCGCATGCCCAATGTCCAGCTCAGCACATTGACGCCATTGTTAGGCAAAAGCAGTGCTCCATTGCTGGAATGTGAAAACATATAGCGTGCAAAAATGTCGAAATTGTCGCTTATATGAAACACAGGCCCCGCCCCTATTGCCAGGTGCACATTAACCAAAGAGCCTATGAACTCGTTGCCGTGCTTTGGCCAAAACGACAAGCCGCCAGTGATGTCATAGTCGAGCGACCAATATTTTCCATTATATAAATGTCCGTTGATGAATCCTCCTACCACAAAACAATCGCCTATTTCCACCCAGTCTGTCATGGGATCGCCATTCTCGTTGCGATACTCATACTTGGCGCTGTCGAGGGTGTTGTGTTCATAACGCAATAGCAAGCCATAACTTGGATAGTTGAACAATTGCTCCCACTGTTTCCTGCCGTCGGTTTGTTTTCCTATACGCAAATCCACACCATATACATGGTCCTTTTTGATATAAGCATGACGATCGACAAAAGGAAGATAATTTCCATATCTCAGTCCCTGTTCTACAAACAACCTGCTATCGTTTCCAAAAAATGATTTTGTTTGTGCAAACAAAGGTTCAACCAAACCAAAAAGAGAAACAAACAACAAAAATTTCCAAACTATTTTCAACATATCGTAACAAATATTGCTGGCAAAATTAGCAATTATTTCCAATCAGACGGCATTTTTAAAAACAAGACTTTTTTACAAGCAAAAGGATGCAAATAAAGGCACATTGTTTAACTCACGATTGTCTATTTTAGTTATCTTTGCAGCAGTATGACTGAATATTCATCTATATTATTGGAAAATGCTGTCGAAGCGCTGTCGAAGCTGCCTGGCATAGGCCACAAAACTGCACTTCGCTTGGCCTTGCACCTTCTCGACGAGGAGAATGCCACTACCGAGCAATTGGCTGATGCCATATTAAAAATGAGGCACAACATAAAACTATGCAAGCATTGCTACAACATAAGCGACACTGATGTGTGTGCCATCTGCAGCAATACACGACGAGACAAAACCACAATATGCGTTGTTGCCGACATGCGCGACGTGTTGGCTATTGAAAGGACAGCATCATACAATGGAGTTTACCATGTACTTGGAGGAGTCATAAGTCCTATAGAGGGGGTCTCTCCTTCCGACTTGAAGATAAGCCAACTGACAGAACGCATTTTCCGTGAAGGCATAAAGGAGATTATTCTCGCATTGCCAGCGACAATCGAAGGTGACACAACCAACTTTTACATCTACAAACAATTAGCAGACTTCAAAGGCAAGATAACAGCCATTGCGAAAGGCATCTCGGTAGGCGACGCCTTGGAATATGTCGATGAGATAACGTTAGGCCGCTCAATAAAAAACAGAACCGACTTCTGCCAAAGATAGTTTAAGGCACACTCTAACGAAGGTCGAAACTCACAAATGGCTTTCCTTTCAGAGCATGTAGCACAACATTGGCATTCAATTTAAGAGACCTTGGAATCATAGTGCACGATATGTTCTTATGTTTGTCGAATATGATGATTTTGAACGACTGTTCTCCTTTGTTGTCTTTGACAAGTTTGACAAATTCCGAAATGTCATCGTCAGAGGCCTCTCGGATATCTATTCTTAGCCTTACGGTTTTCTTTGTGTTATCAAGAAGAGACCCAAGCAACCTTGCACTTGTGAAAAGGACTTCTATCATATCGTTTCCTTGAGCATCCTTTCTGAACGACTTGACAAAAGAGCCAACCATCAAGACATAAGAACCGGTGATTAGAATGTTTTTCACATTCAGATAGTTCTCTTTCCTAACAAAGAACGTAAATGAACCAGTTTGGTCTTCTATTGTATAGCGTCCATATTCTATATTATTCTTGTCTTTGAATTCTTCAACTCTCGTTATTTGTCCAGCCAACATCACGGCACGTCCTTTATTGTTTAGGTTTTCGGCTGCTTTTTTCAGGTTGTCAACATTGATATTGGCGAAGTTTTCGATTTCAATCGAATAGAAATCCAAAGGATTTGCAGAGATATAAAAGCCAAGAGCTTCCTTTTCCATCTCAAGTTTTTTCATTTCCGACCATGGTTCACATTGTGGCAATGGCATGTTGAGCGAATCGTTTCCACCTTCATCGTTTCCGAAGCCGAAGAGGTCTATTTGGGGAGAGTTTTTTCTCACGTTGTATGATGCCACCATTCTCAGAGCGCGTTCGGCAAATGTAACTGTATCGTTTTGTGGCATATAGAAAAGCATTGCGCGATGGAATCCTTGGAAATTGTCGAAGCAGCCTGCCATACCCATGCTCTCGATGGCGCGTCGGTTAAGGCCTTTATCGGCAATACGCAACAAGAAGTCAGTCAAGTTGTTGTATTTTCCGTTGGCGTCACGTTCTTCAACGATACATGATATGGCAGCTTCGCCCATATTCTTTATGCCTCCCATTCCATAGCGAATCTCGCCTTTGCCGTTAACTGAGAATTTGTATTCAGACTCATTTACATCTGGGCCCAACACGTCAATCTTCATGCGACGGCACTCTTCTGTCATGAAATTAATTTGTTTTATGTCGCCAAGTTTGTTGTTAAGTACAGCGGCCATGAATTCGGCCGGATAGTGAGCCTTTAGATATGCTGTTTGGTAAGACACCCATGAATAACATGCGGCATGAGACTTGTTGAAAGCGTAAGAGGCAAATTTCTTCCATTCCTCCCAGATCGATTCCAGTCGTTTTTTGACTTCGTCTTCAGGGAGGTTCTCTGTTTTGGTAAGTTTGGCCACTCCTTGTTTCATGAACTTGCCATAGAGTTCTTCCATCTTGTCCAGCTGTTTCTTGCCCATAGCCTTACGCAACGTGTCAGACTCGCCACGCGTAAAGTCGGCCAACTCGCGCGACAAAAGCATCACTTGCTCCTGATAGACGCAAATGCCATAAGTGTCCTTAAGGTATTTTTCCATGCAGGCAAAGTCATATTTTATCTCCTGCCTACCATGTTTGCGTGCGATGAAGTCAGGTATTTTATTCATTGGGCCTGGACGATAAAGAGCATTCATTGCTATGATGTCGCCTATCACAGCAGGCTGCAATTCGCGAAGGTACTTTTGCATGCCGAGCGACTCAAACTGGAATGTTCCTATTGTGTTGCCAGAACTGTACAACTCGTATGTCTCCTTGTCATCAATAGGTATATGGTCAATGTCAATATCAATGCCTCGCGTGTGTTTGATGTTGCGCAAGGCATCCTTGATAAGCGTAAGTGTCTTAAGCCCGAGAAAGTCCATCTTGATAAGGCCAACCGACTCGATGACATGTCCCTCATATTGTGTCACGACCACCCTTTCTTTTGATTCCTTATCCTCGATTGTTGCGACAGGAGCCACATTGGTAAGGTCGTCAGCGCCTATAATGACTCCGCAGGCATGTATGCCGGTCTGTCGGTTTGTGTCTTCCAACTCTTTGGCATAAGTAAGCATGGATGAGATATTGGGGTCGTCGCCATCGAGCAGTTCTTTTAGTTTGGGAATGTATTTATAGCAGTTTTCAAGGTTGACTTTTGGCATTTTCTTGGGGACGATGCCTTCCACTGCCTTAACATCGTCTTCGTCAAAGTTTTTGTCTGGGATAAAACTCTTTATCTTAATCACATCTGAAAGCATCACTTTTTGCACACGTCCCACATCTGCTATTGCCGATTTGGCAGCCATTGTGCCGTATGTGATGATATGTGCCACTTTTTCAGCTCCATATTTCTTGGTAACCCAGTCAAGCACTTTTCCACGTCCGTCATCATCGAAGTCAACATCTATATCAGGAAGTGAGATTCGGTCAGGATTAAGGAAGCGTTCAAACAGCAAATCATATTTTAACGGGTCCAGGTCAGTTATCTTCAAGCAATATGCCACCACAGAGCCAGCTGCGGAGCCACGACCAGGCCCCACACTAACGCCAAGTTCCTCGCGGGCTGCCCTTATATAGTCGCTCACAATAAGGAAGTAGCCAGGGAAGCCCATTGTCTTCATGACATGCAGTTCGAAGATGATGCGTTCTTTTTGGTCATCGGTCAAGCATTCGCCATAGCGTTTTTGAGCACCTTCCCAAGTCAGTTTGGCCAGATAGTCAGCTTCAAGTTTTATACGATACAAACGGTCATATCCTCCCAGTTTTTTAACCTTCTTCTCCGCGTCTTCCTGCGAAAGAACCACTTTGCCTTGTTCATCACGGGTGAACTCGTTGAAGAGATCCTCTTCAGTATATTTTTGGCGATATTGTTCCTCGGTTCCAAAGTCTTCCGGTATGGGAAACACTGGCATTATGGGATCAGAATCGATACTATAGGTCTCAATTTTATCCACAATCTCTTGTGTGTTTTCAAGTGCAAAAGGCACGTCCGAGAAGATGCGTCCCATCTCGGCTGGTGACTTCAGCCATTCCTGCTTGGTATAGTGAAGTCGTTTGGGGTCGTCATAATCGGCACCGGTGCTGATGCATATCAAGCGGTCGTGCGCCTCTCCATGCTCTTCTTCCACGAAGTGCACATCGTTGGTGGCGATTACTTTCGTATTGGTCTTCTCAGCCAATTGAAGCAATATCTTGTTAACCTCTTTTTGTCTTTCATAGACACTAGTGTCGCCACCAGGCTTATTTGTCTTATGGCGTTGGATCTCAAGATAATAGTCATCACCGAACACGCTCTTGAACCACATTATCGACTGCTCTGCTCCTGCTATGTCGCCATTAAGGATTTTGTTAGGCACTTCGCCTGCCAGACAAGCGGAACAGCACACCAAACCATCATGATATTTCTCAATAAGGCTATGGTCTATACGTGGTTTGCCAAAGAACCCTTCCGTATATGCTATTGAACTTAATTTGCACAAACTATGGTATCCGGTTTTGTTCTTTGCCAGCAGGACAAGGTGCCATTTCTTGTCCTGTCGGCTCTCCTTAACATCAATGCCGAATGGTGCACAATAAGCCTCGATGCCGAATATTGGCTTGAAAAATTGACCATTTAGCTTGTCTATTTCCGCTTGTGCAGCCGTTTTTTCCTCTTCTGGAGCCTCGTTATTCTCCAAAATGGCCTTCTGCTTCTTTATGGAGTCTTTTACCTTGCCATTCTCTTTGTTTACGGTATCGGCAAAGTCTTTAATGCCAAACATGTTTCCATGGTCGGTTAGGGCAAGGCTATACATTCCATTATTTTTGCATTTTGCGACCAAGTCTGGCACTTTCGACATTCCGTCGAGCATGGAATAGTGCGAATGGACATGAAGATGTGTGAAGTGTTTTGGCATATAGTCACCAATTTCTTGCGACTCTTCATTTTTTGTTTCGTCTTCAAAGTTTGCGGCGATCTTGACTCCAGCCAGCTTAAATGGCTCTGGATTTGCATCCTTGAAGTTTTGGACAAACTGAGATGGCTGTTTCAAGTCGTTTTCGTCAATCACGCCACGTCTCACCAATTCGAGAAACACACGGGCTGTAGCCTCCACATCGGCACAGGCATTGTGGGCGGAGTCAAAGTTTTCGTTGAACAACTGATGGTGAATCTCGTTAAGTTTAGGATACTTGAATTTGCCGTTTTTTCCGCCTGGAATCATGCAAAAGCCTGCCGTTTTCTCCGTACATGTGTCAATTATGTTCCATCGTTTCAAGGGATTCTCACGACCACAGCGCAAAAACTCACACCCTAACACATTAAGGTCGAATCCTACATTATGACCGACAAGATATTGGGCCTTAGCAGCCGATTGCATGAACATGTCCAACACTTCTTCCAAAGGTTTTCCATGCTTCGTGGCATAATCCGTGGATATGCGGTGCACCATCATTGACTCAATGGGTATTTCAAATCCATCAGGTTTAACTATATGATTTTGGGCTTCAACAAGACCGCCCTTGTCGTCGTGCATCTGCCAAGCAAGTTGTACCATTCGTGGCCAATTGTCAAAATCGGTCAGCTGGGCGTTCTGATTTTTGGGGAGACCAGTGGTCTCGGTGTCGAATATAAGGAACATAAGGTTATATTTTTCGTTTTATAAAATACAATTCATTGATTTTCAAGACACAAAAACCAAGTTTTTCATTTTTCAAAGATATGGAAAATTTCAGGACCGAACAAATGATTTCGGCATTCTTTATCAACGGATTTTTCAACAAACAGAAAAGTGTTGGGACGAAAACAATAAATTAGCGAAAAACGATGCTCAAAACCATTTTGGGCAATCGGCTGAGGACATCAACTACCTCATCAAACGCATCAGTGCCGTCGTACAACCACGCTTCTGACACAGTTTCAAGTCCTTCTTGAATTTAGGCAATCAAAAAAAACATAAAAAGTTTTCATTAGCACTGAAAACTTTTATAAAAACAGCGAAAAGTTTTCAATAGAACAGTATGAATTTCGGAGTTTTTGAAGAATTTGTCAGACAGATTTCTGATTTATATGAAGACGTAATGCGGGCGTGGTGGAATTTATCATACGGAAAAAATCAATATAAATCACTGATTTACAAAAATAATTTATAAAATCCACTGTTAATTGTTACTGTCAGTAAAAGCAAGAAGTAGACGAATATCTTTCGTCCACCTCCGACTCGCTCCTAATCCTTCAGACAGCCGACAGGTACAATCCAGATGCCATCGTCACGCTTGAAGGCGTATTTGCCGACTGCCGTCAGAACCATCATGAACGAAGGTTCCTTCATACGGTCGGTGTCTATTTTCGAAGCCAGTTTCTTCAGTGATTTGGCTCCTTCCTCTATCAGAGTGTCACCACCTAATTTTATCTCCACCAAACCGTATGAACCATTACGCAGATGCACAACGGCATCGCACTCCAAGCCATCCTTATCTCTATAATGATACACTTCCCCGTCAAGTGCTTGAGCATATATGCGGAGGTCGTGGACACATAATGTCTCGAAAAACAACCCGAAAGTGTTAAGATCGCCCATCAGATCTTTCGGTCCGATGCCAAGTGCGGCGACGGCAATAGACGAATCGGTGAAATACCGGGTGTCGCTTGTCCTTACAGCGGTTTTCGACCTCAAATTTGGATTCCACGATTTGCAATCCTCTATCACGAATATGCTTTTCAGTGCCTGGATATAACTATAAACTGTATTGTCGTTCAACGTGTCGTTGTCGTTCATTTTCATGTCTTGACAGATTGAACTGAGCGATGCCTGACCACCTTGATTGCGGGCATACGACCGCATGAGCAGTTTCGTGCGTTCGGGGTTTCGCACTATTCCGTCCGGCAATTTAACATCAACGTTCACCACAGTATCGTAATAATCAAATGCTCTGTCCAAAGCCGTCTTACGGCTCTGGCATATAGCCCTTGGCCATCCACCACGGCATACCAGCCATGCAATGTCATCCAGTTCCAAATCATTGGCGCCGACCATTTTTTCATCACCCGAAAACAACTTTCCGAGACTTATTGCACCGTTTGAATCTCCTGATTCCCACAACGACATGGTACGCATCTTCAATCTCGCTATCCTGCCAGTGCCTGAATGGTAAATCTTTGCGATGTCTTCGTCTGACAATGGAGAAACCGAGCCTGTCAATATGAATTGTCCGTCATCATCCCTGTGGTCAACGGCAAACCGAACTGCGTCCCATAATTCCGGTGCAATCTGCCATTCGTCTATCAGTCTTGGGGTCTCACCTTGCAGCAATATTTCCGGATCCATTTCAACCAATTTCAGGTTCATTTTTCTGTCCTTTGGACTATCCATGTACAGAACACTCTTCGCAAGATGCTCGGAAGTAGTGGTTTTGCCGCACCATTTAGCACCTTCAACCAATACCGCACCCATACCTTGTAGCTTGTTATACAGAAGTTTATCCGCTATTCTCTCTCTGTATTCCTTCATAATGTTCTTATTATTTTTCGGCTGCAAAGGTACAACTATTTTTTTAATCGACAAAGATTTTTCAAATATTTTTAGGCAATTTGGCGAACTTTCATTAGGCAATTTGGCGGAGTTTTATTAGGCAATTTGGCGAACTTTTATTAGGCAATTTGGCGGAGTTTTCGTAGGCAATTTGGCGAAGTTTCAGTAGATGTTTGATGGTTTAGAGATTTAAGAGGACATCTTTTTTGATTGTCAAAAATCATAGAAATAAAAGAAACCGAGAACAGACATGGAAATACTCTGCTACTTGAATTTGTGCAAATAATGTGTATTGATTATTTTTGCTGTTCAGCAAACAGGAGCGTTTTAACCAATCTGTTGTAATACTCTTCGTGCGAATACCTAATTGCAGGATGGTCACAACCAAGAATTATTGGACCTTCCTTTACTATCGCACATTTTGGTGTCCCAAACACCTTCACTTCTTTTCCATAAATCTCATTTAGAATCTCGGCTTTATTTCTTGTGATAATGTCAAATACGGCATCTCCTCCACATAAAATGTAATCTATGTTACCATAAAGTCTTATTTGCTTTGTGAAGTATTCCCTGTTATATTTTTCAAAATATTCTGAAAGTTTTTCATCACTGATATGAGAACTACCTTCTTGCTTCTTAAGATTTACAAGGACTATTTTTTGTATCTGATGGTATTGTGCATTTGGTGAACTTACGGCATATTGCACTTTTTTATAATCCTTAATCAAGCCGTCTTTTTTGTAGCAATGGATTGCATGTATGCATTTTGCTAATAGATGCCATGTTTTCCAATGACTCTTTTCTTTGTGAAAGTCTTCCTTTTCCAACCATTCTTTTGTTTCCCAATATACATATCCATTAGGATCTTTCAGCAAGACCAATATTCGAGCAGGCAAATTACTATTCCAAACATTTGGGTTTACAACACCATCTCTTACAAATCGCTCTTTTAGCTCCGTTAAACAAGGTTGCCACTCAAACTTGAACAAGTTGCGTTCGAGTTCCCTCAAAGAGCAATTATTGGTGTTGCACATAACAACCTTGAATTATTTTACGATTTCGTCCTTGTATTCTTTTAAGTCGTTTATCAAAGCTTCAATTAGAGCGACTTTTTCTTCATTGCTATATGAACATTTGAAATATGGATTGTTAATGCCATTAAACTCCCAATCGACCAATTGCTTAATGCTAAATGTGATTTCTTCTTTGTCTTCCCAATCATTAAGATCAAATGTAAAAGTTTTGTTTTTGAAATTCTTCATAGTTAAAAATCCTAAATTTAATGTTTATACTATACTTGTTATTCGTTTTTATTTAAAATTTCAATCGCAAAAATACATCTTTTTTGAGGGAAACATACAAATCCATAAAAAAATTAATTTATGTAATTCAAATTTATCAAAACATTGATTTTCGATTAATTAAATTACAAAATAGAATATTATTCGTGTCTTTGCATATAATTTCAAAAAAAAGATGCAAGTGTGTTCAAAAACTAATTCATTCTTGAAATTTGATCTTGATAAGTATCTCCAAATCAAGACCTCACCACCTTTTATGCGCAACTGGCAAAGGAATTCGTTCAACACGGACATGAAGCCACCGTTTCTGACTTAAAACAATCATTGCCAATATTGAGCCAACGAGAAAGCCAGAATGAAAGGGTACTGAAAAACGATAAAACGCCGATAGCGGTTCCGTTTTGGCAAAAAAAAGCAGGTTTCGGAAGTGGTATCGCATTTTTTGTATCTTTGCACTCGGAAATAATTAAAAAGCAAACATGGAATACAACCCAAAAATCATTGGACGCAGACACGAACAAGACCTGATTGCAGAATACTGCGAAACACCGAAAGCGGAACTTGTGGCCATCCATGGTCGTCGACGTGTTGGCAAAACATACCTTGTCAAGCAGTATTTTGACAACAATTTCGATTTTTGTTTCACGGGTTCGTTCGAAACTCCCCGCAGTACTCAATTAACCCTTTTCAAGAAAGAACTTGAACGGTACTCTCAAAAGAATCTATTGAAACCCAAAGACTGGAACGAGGCTTTCGCCCAATTACGTGATTACATCTCGTCTCTGAATAAAGAGCGCATCATTGTGTTTCTTGACGAATTGCCCTGGATGGACACACCGAAGTCTGGCTTCCTCTCAGCGTTCAGCTATTTCTGGAACAACTGGGCTTCTTCTGTACCAGGGCTGAAACTATTCGTTTGTGGATCAGCCACTACATGGATGCTGTCCAAATTCATCGGTGACAAAGGAGGTATGCACGGGAGGGTGAACAGGCAAATTTATCTGCGTCCATTCACACTTTCGGAGACAGAATTGTTTCTGAAAAGCAAGAATATCGACTGGAACAGGCATCAAATAACGGAAGCCTATATGACCGTTGGAGGCATACCCTATTATTTAGACATGTTGGAGGGGAATATGTCGTTGAACGAGAATGTTGACCATCTCTTCTTCGAACAAGGTGCGTCACTCAGGACAGAATACGATTTCATTTTTCGATCATTGTTCAAAAACTCTAAGGTGTATCGCTCAGTGGTGGAATTTTTGGCGACAAATCGCCACGGGAAGACACGGATTGACATCCAGCATGCATTAAATCTTGATGATGGAGGTATGCTGACAGAGGTTCTGGATAATCTCTGCAAATGCGATTTTATACGGTGCTATACGGCCTTCGGTAAAAAAGAACAGGGTCAGATATTCCAACTGACAGACCTTTTCTCGTTGTTTCATCTTCAGTTTGTGGAAAAGTCGAATGGTCAAGATGCCCGCTTTTGGAGCAATATGCAGGACAACCCACGTCGTGTGGCGTGGCAAGGATATGCATTCGAACAGGTTTGTCTGCACCATGTAGATCACATAAAACAGCGGATAGGTATTCTCGGCGTTTTAAGCGAAGTCTGCTCGTGGGCATGTAAGGCTTTTGTTGACAAAGATGGAACCCTATATCAAGGAACTCAAATAGACCTTGTTATTGACCGACGTGACGAGACAGTGAACCTTTGTGAAGCCAAATTCTCATTGGAACCATTTGCAATTACCGAAGACTATGCCAAACGGCTGAACGCTCGCAAAGAAACATTCCGAGCTGTTACCGGTACACGTAAATCGTTGCATACAACGCTAATTACAACATACGGAGTCAGAAGAAACAAACACTCACAGTTTGTTCAAAAAGAGGTGGTTCTGGATGATTTGTTTAACGATGTCCATTGGAATTATAACTGGAATCTCAATACATATTGACCATGGCAACTTATAAATACCGTGGACAAAACTCCGGATTGTCTCTTCGGCACACAAAGAATGCGAGACAATACACTCATCTGGTGTGGCAGAACTGCGGCAGATGATAAAACATTACTTCCATCACTTCCCCGAAAGCCACTCGCAAAGTTCATGCTTGATGTAGTTCTCGCCGAGGATATGCGACGGCAGCGTCTTCTTCGGACACATCTTCTTGTTAATGAACAACTTCTCGTAGTCATGCTTGATGTCGTCACCGAGAAGCTCGTCGTGTTCGGTGTAGTGGCAGGAGACGTTCTCACCCGCCGTGAACTTGAATTTCTTGAACTCGAACAGGTCCTGCATCGTGAACTTGAACGATGTCGCGCCATCGCTGCGGCGGCTGTGATACTGCACAGTCCCCACCGACTTCTTCAGCGACTTCATCGGCTCGATGACGGGGTTCACCACGAGTTTCGGGCCAGTGAAGTCGGAGCACAGGATGTAGAATCCGCCGAGTGACGTCCCGAACATCGCTCTGACGTCGTTTGCTTTCGCGAAGTCATCAATCTGCTTTATCGAGGCAGCGGCGTGATGGTCAACTTCGAGCGCACACCATTCATAATCAGGGTAATACTGATTCAAGAACCCGACGGTCTGCGAATGCGGCGAGCCGCCGAAACCGTGGATGTAAACTATTTTCGGTTTTTCTGACATAACTGATTGTTTTACAACGCCAGTCTGAACC
>JAZLGA010000016.1:0-31476 GCA_045616045.1 Bacteroidales bacterium
CCTTGAGGATGCAACAGAGCCTATAGTACTCAGGGTGAAGCCTTTCCTCGCTTTCCGTAATGTCCACATGTTGACTCATGAGAACTATGACGCCAATCGCAAGGCCGAAATGGTTAAAAACGGCGCTTCATGGCAATTGTATAAAGATTATTCCAAACTCTATCTGCAATTCTCAAGGTCGGTCGAATATACTCATGTGCCGCATTGGTACTATAACATGTTCTACGTCAGGGAGCAGGAGAGAGGCTATGAGGCTCAGGAAGACCAGTTTGTGCCTGGTTTCTTCGAGTTGGGAATGAAAAAAGGCGATTGTGTCATTCTCACTGCCGGACTTGACGAGGTTGTGCCTTCATCCATAAAACGCCATTGTGAGGCTGAAGAGAAGAAACTCTTGCCTCAGCATAACTACGAGGAATGCCTTGTCAAGGCTTCACAACAATTCATAATCCGTAAGGAAAATAAGGAAACAAGGCTTTGGGCGGGATTCCCTTGGTTTGGCAGCTGCAGCCGCGACATGTTTCTGTCCCTGCCTGGCATAGCACTCTCACTGAATGACGAAAAGACCTTTGCAGAGTCGCTTAACTATCTTATTAACAGGATGAGAGGCCCGTTTTTCTCGCACCGCTACTATCATAAGAATTTGTACTATACCGCTGTCGACTCGCCTTTGTGGTTCGTGTGGCTGCTGCAAAAATATGAGGTGATGTTAGGGACTGCGAAAAAGACTATATGGAAGAAATACGGCAAGACGATAGAAACCATCATCTCAGAATTTGTCAAAGGCACCGAGTATAATGTGGGTATGAGCGAGAACGGCCTTCTTTATGCCGGTTCTCCTGACGTGGCTCTTACATGGATGAATGTCTTTGCCGACGGCTCGCCTTGGACGCCACGCTACGGATATGCCATAGAGGTCAACGCATTGTGGTACAATGCATTGTGCTATGCAGTGGATTTGCTTAGGGCAGACTCGCCTAACAATGTCAACATTAAGAAATGGACAGAAATAACCGATAATATAAAGCAGAACTTCCAAGCCATGTTCATCACCGGAAAGGGGGATATCGTCGATTTTGCCAACGGACAGGAATGCAATGTGTTGGTTCGCCCCAACATGACGATAGCCGCATCGTTGCCATACACTCCTTTTGACGAGGCAACATGCAAGCATATTCTTGACATCACAAGGTCGGAACTCCTTACACCACGAGGGCTTCGCTCACTTTCGCCAAAGAGCGACAATTATCAGGGAAACACCATCGGCAACCATAGCAAACGTGAGCGTGCTTACCATAACGGAACGGCTTTTCCTTGGCTGTTGATGCCATACGCCGACCTTCTCGTCAAACTTTTCGGCAACTCGGCCGTGTCGGAGATTGAAGACATGTATCATGGTTTTGAACCTGCTATAAAAGACAATGGACTGGGCAGCATATCGGAGATATACGACGGCAATCCAGCATTCGAGGCTCGTGGCTGCATATCACAATCGACAAGTGTGGCTATGTTGCTGTATCTTAAATACCTTATCGGCAAACTAAACAATAAGGAGGACGCGAAATGAGAGTTTTGATGTTCGGATGGGAATTCCCTCCGCATATTACCGGAGGCTTGGGTACTGCATGCTTCGGCATGACAAAGGGACTCGCCAAGAATGGTGTGGAAGTGCTGTTTGTTGTTCCAAGAGCCTTTGGCGATGAAGACCAGACTTCTGTGAGGCTGCTTAATGCCAGTGACGTAACAATCGATATCGACAACGAAGTGGAACGCAGGTACTGGGAGAGAGTGAAATATATGGAGATAGGGTCGAATATCATTCCTTATGTGGGACCGGAATTGTTTGAGCAGATGAGTTCCGGTGTCGTTGACAGCTTCAGCAGAACCAACTCGGTGTTTGCCCGCAACTACAGTTTTTCAGGCAAATATGGCTTTAACCTCATGGAAGAAGTGGCTCGTTACGCCTTGATAGGTTCGTCGCTTGCCACGAAATATGACTTTGACGTCATCCACGCACATGACTGGCTCACTTATTCGGCAGGAATAGCGGCAAAGGAAACCACAGGCAAGCCCCTTGTCGTCCACATGCATGCTACCGAGTTTGACCGCTCAGGCAAAAACATCAATACCGAAGTCTATGCCATTGAACGTCGAGGAATGGAAGCCGCAGATAGGGTCATTACCGTAAGTAACCTGACGCGCGACATCGTGATAGACAAATATGGTATCGACCCTAACAAGGTGGTTACCGTACACAATGCAGTGGAGCCCAATAACACGCCCAAGGCGAGCTACCAGAAAAGCGGCATCAACGCCAAAGTGGTGACTTTCTTGGGACGCATAACATACCAGAAAGGCCCGGAATACTTTGTCGAGGCTGCATATAAGATACTCCAGTATGACCCGAGTGTCCATTTCGTCATGGCTGGCACGGGCGACTTGCTCGAGAGGATGATACGCCGTGTGGCCCAGTTGCGCATTGGCGACCATTTCCATTTTACGGGATTCTTGAAAGGTGAGGCCGTTGACCAGATGTTCGCCATGACAGATGTATTTGTGATGCCTTCAATATCAGAGCCTTTTGGCATAGTGCCTCTCGAAGCCATGCGCCTCAACGTGCCTGTGGTGATAAGCAAGCAGTCGGGTGTGTCGGAAGTGGTGAAACATGCCTTGAAGGTCGATTTCTGGGATATCAACGGCCTTGCCGACGCCATATATGCACTTTGCCATTACAAACCACTTGCTGAATGCTTCAAGGAGGAAGGCAAGGAAGAAGTTGACAATCTTAAATGGGAAGCTGCGGCTAAGAAGATAAAGGCGGTGTACGAAGGGATTGTGTAAAAAAGTGAAAATTATGTTTGATACACACATAGATAATCAGTTCAAATTATGCAATGATGCTTTGGGATACTATTCAAAGCATTCCGAAAGTCTTGTTGGTGTCGAACGTTTTGTGCTCAACGAAATATGTCATTTTATTGACTTGCGTTTGCCTGAAATAAAGCGAGACTACAATGAAGCATCATGTCTTCAGCCGTTTTGGAAGAATTATGCTCCGCTTGACAGGGAAAAAAGCCTTGTTGGCGATCAATATCCTTGGCCAGGAAAAACGTTAAATTAGAACAAACTGTTTTGTCTTTGTATTTAATATGAAATAAAAAAATAGAGTATGAGTAAATCAATATGTTTGAGTTTTCAAGTTCATCTGCCTTACAGGCTGAGAACTTACCGTTTCTTCGAGATAGGCAACAAACACAACTACTTTGACGACTATAGCAACCGCATCTACACAAGGCGTGTTGTTGAGAAGTGCTATCTGCCCATGAACGCCATTTTGGCCGACATGATAAAAAAATACGGCTCGAAGTTCAAAGTGTCTTTCTCTTTTTCGGGTGATGCTCTTGACCTTATGGAACAATATGCTCCCGAAGCGATAGAGAGTTTTGCCTCGCTAATAGCCACAGGCAATGTGGAAGTGCTCTCAACTCCATATTCCCATTCGCTTGCATCTCTGTGGAGCGAAACGGAACTGAAACGCCAGGTGACTCAACACAAACGCAAGATTAAGGAGTTGTTCAACGTCGTGCCAAAGACATTCCATAACACCGAACTTATCTATAATGACGAGATTGGCGCCAAGATAGCAAAACTGGGCTACAGTCTTGTGATAACAGAGGGTGCAAAACACATATTGGGCTGGAAGAGTCCCAACTATTTGTATGTCAATGCCATAAATCCCAAGTTGAAGGTCATGTTACGCAATTTCAGTCTCAGTGACGATGTCGTGTTCAGGTTTAACAACCCTCCATTCACCGCAGAGGAATATGCGTCACGTATGGCACAGACTTCACCTGATGAGGAAGTGATAAACCTTTTTATGGAATACGATACATTCGGTGAGTATTATGGTGGCGAAACAGGCATCTTCGACTTTATGAGAAGTCTTCCTGAAGCTGTGTTTTCGAAAGGTGACATGGTTTTTGCCACGCCGTCAGAGGCAGTCAAGAAACTGCAGCCGATAGGTGTTATCAATGTGCCTCATACGCTTTCGTGGAGCGACGAGGAACGCGACATCACCCTATGGCTCGGCAACGACTTGCAGGAAGATGCTTTCCAGACACTCACCAAGCTGGCTGCTAAGGCAAATCGTGTCAAGGACGAAGATGTCAGACATGACTGGGATGTGCTGCAGGTAGCCGACTACCTGTATTATATGAACACCAAATGGCTGTCGAATAGCGCACTGCACAAGAACGTGAACCAATACCCATCGCCATACGATGCATATATAAACTACATGAACATACTGACCGACTTCAATGTCAGGATTGACGAATTGTTGAAAGAAAGTAAAAAAGCAGCAAAGAAAGAATGACCAGTACGGTTGATCATGTAGTAACCTTGCATTTTTTAATAAAACATATTTTTAATATCACGAATACAATAACAGATGAAAAAACCTGAATTTTTGTTTGAGACAAGTTGGGAAGTGTGTAATATGATAGGCGGAATATACACCGTACTGTCGTCGAAAGCCAACGAGATGAAAAACATATTGGGCGACAACTATATTACCATAGGTCCCGATGTGGTTAAAGAACTTCACGAAACACTTTATTTTATTGAAGATACAAATCTTTATGCCGACTGGCGTGAGGTGGCTGCTTCACAAGGCATCAAGGTGAGGATAGGCCGTTGGAAGATAGAGAGTTCGCCAATAGCAATACTTGTTGACTACACCACTCTGTATCAGCGCAAGAATGACATTTTGGCACATCTATGGGAACGCTATAAACTCGATTCGATACAAGGCCAATGGGACTATATTGAGCCTGTCTTGTTTGGCTATGCAGCAGGCCAAGTGATAGAAAGCTTCACTAATTTCAAAATACAACACAACAAGTCCATCGTGGCTCATTTCCATGAGTGGATGGCAGGAGCAGGCGTGCTTTATCTGCAAGAACGTTGTCCTCAGATAGCGACAGCTTTCACTACACACGCCACTTATCTTGGACGTGCCATCTCAGGCAACGGAATGCCTCTATATGGAGACATGAAGTCGTATGACTCTCAAAACATGGCTGCAAAGTTCAATGTCGTCTCACAGCAGTCGATGGAACAGAAAGCAGCACAAACAGCCGATACTTTTACTACGGTGAGCGACATAACCGCTAAAGAGTGTGAACAGTTTATAGGTCGCGTTCCAGATGTGATCACCAACAACGGTGTGGCCAAAGCCCAAAAAGTGTCGGAACAGCAACGCCAAGCTTCACGTGACAATATATTGCACATAATCGAGACCCTTTCTGGCTCAGAGATTGGCAAAGACTGCTTTATGGTACTCAACAGCGGACGCTATGAGTTCCGTAACAAGGGCATTGACATATTTATCGATGCCATGCGTCGTCTCAACCAAGACTATAACCTTGACAAGGAGATTGTTGCAGTGATTGCTGTGCCTGCCAATATAGCCGGCCCATCAAAAGACCTCAAACGGCGTCTCGATGGCATAACACCAATTGAAGGACATACCGATTTCCCCGCCACTCACCATATATTTGAGTATGATAACGACCCTGTTTTCCATGCCTTGCGTAATGCTAACCTGCAAAACAACGCTAACGATAAGGTGAAAGTCATGTTTGTTCCGGCTTATCTCAACGGCAACGATGGCATTTTCAACCTCACATACCAGGAATTCATTGCTGCTTTCGACCTGACAGTGTTCCCGTCTTATTATGAACCTTGGGGATATACACCTCTTGAAAGCGTGGCCAATGGAATACCTACCGTAACTACCAATTATGCCGGATTCGGTATTTTTGTCGAAAACAATGTGGGAAATAACGAAGCTGTCACAGTCTTGCAGCGCAGCAACACCTCTTTTGACGACCTTTCCGTAGCTATAGCCGATACTGTCAACAGACTGATGAAAAAGATTCCAGAACAGCGTTCGGAGATATCGGAAGCCGCTCTTGCCATAGCACAGAAACTGTTGTGGAAAAACCTAATATCCAACTACCAAAAGGGATGGAGCAAGGCTTTGGAAATGGTAGGTTCACGCAATTATCTCATTGAGTCGATACCTTATGTTGACATGTTGCGCGAAGTGTCATACACTTCAAAACAAGATACTCCCAATTGGAAGAAAGTGCTTATACAGCCAGTTTATTCTGAGAAGATTAAGAAATTGCAGGAGTTGTCGCGTAACATTTGGTGGTGCTGGAATGTTGATGCTGTAGAACTCTTTGAGTCGATTGACCCCAAGGCATGGGTCGAATCCGAACAGAACCCTGTCGCTCTTATGGAAAACCTCTCAATAGAGCAATTGAAAGAACTGGAAGAAAACGAGAGTTTTATGATGCGCCTCGACAAGGTTTATGCCGACTTCAAGTCATATATGTCGAAAAAGCCAGAGTCGAATGACATGATTGCATATTTCAGCATGGAATATGGTCTCATGAAGAGCTTGAAGATTTATTCAGGTGGTCTTGGCATTTTGGCGGGCGACTATATGAAACAGGCATCCGACTCAAATTCCAATATGGTAGGCATAGGCTTGCTTTACCGTTATGGCTATTTTGCACAAGAGATTACCGTTTCTGGCGAACAACGTGCAGAATATGTGCCTCAGAAATTCTCGCAGCTGCCTCTTGACCCCGTACGTCGCGAAGACGGAAGTTGGGTGACTGTAACCATAGCCTTCCCAGGCAGAAACGTGTCAGCTAAGGTTTGGCGTGTCAATGTGGGACGCGTGTCCTTGTATCTGCTTGATACTGATATTGAGGAAAACCAACCCGACGACCGTGACATCACAAGCCGTTTGTATGGTGGCGACAGCGAGATGCGTCTAAAACAGGAGATGTTCCTTGGCGTCGGTGGCATAAGGCTTCTTGATGCATTGGGACTGAAACCTGTCATATACCATTGCAACGAAGGCCATGCTGCATTCAGCGGTCTCGAACGCTTGAAAGTATATATCAAGAAGCACAATCTCGACTTTGATGTTGCTCTTGAACTGGTTCGCACATCTACTCTTTTCACAACCCACACCCCTGTCCCTGCCGGGCATGACTCGTTTGAAGAGCATCTGTTGCGTACCTATATGCCTCATTATGCTGCACGCATGAACATCAGCTGGGAACGTTTCATGGGCCTTGGACGCTTTAACCCAAACAACAGCTCGGAGAAATTCTCGATGAGTGTGCTGGCTACAAATCTCAGCCAGGAGGTGAATGGAGTGAGCCGTATTCACGGACGAGTATCACGCGAAATGTTCCAACCCTTGTGGCCTGGCTATTTTGCGGAAGAGAACCATGTGGGCTATGTCACCAACGGTGTTCACCTTCCTACATGGAGCAACCCTCTGTGGCAACGCCTATTTCATGAGACTTTTGGAGACAACTTCATCGACAACCAGTCGGACGAAAAGGTGTGGGAGAAGATATACCAAGTACCAGACGAGAAGATTTGGAATATACGCAAACAATTGAAACATAAACTGTTTGAGTATCTTGCCGAACAACTTAAAGTTGACATGCGCAAACGTCAGGAGAGTCCAAAACTGATAATGAAAACAGTGGAGAGCTTGAACGAAAACGCTTTGGTGATAGGCTTTGCAAGACGTTTTGCCACTTACAAGCGTGCACATCTGTTGTTTGGAAACCTCGACAGACTCTCAAAACTGGTCAACAACCCGCAACATCCCGTCATATTCCTATTTGCCGGTAAGGCTCACCCCAACGACAAGGCAGGCCAAGACCTTATCAAGATGATCGTTGACATTTCGCGTCGTCCCGAATTCATAGGCAAGATATTGTTCATAAGCAACTATGACATGGAGTTGGGCGCACGTCTTACAAGTGGTGTAGAGGTGTGGCTAAACACTCCAACACGTCCATTAGAGGCATCGGGAACAAGTGGCGAGAAAGCCGTTATGAATGGCGTGCTCAACTTCTCAGTGCTGGACGGCTGGTGGGCCGAGGGCTACCGAAAGGGAACTGGTTGGGCAATACAAGAACAACGCACTTATGTCAATCAGTGCTATCAAGAC
The DNA here is from genome assembly GCA_045616045.1 of Bacteroidales bacterium. Lineage (GTDB taxonomy): Bacteria > Bacteroidota > Bacteroidia > Bacteroidales > F082 > Limimorpha. Next base: position 8,051 of record JAZLGA010000016.1, read on the forward strand.
GAACTTGATGCTGAGACACTTTACAATACTATTGAAAACGAGATAGTACCTCTGTTCTATAACCGTCAGAACGATGTGCCTAAAGGATGGGTCGCTGCAATGAAGAAATGCCTTGCTGAGATATCGCCAAACTACACCATGAAGCGTATGCTTGACGACTATTACAACCGTTTCTACAACAAACTCATCAAACGTACCAATTGGATTCGCGAAAACCGCTACCAAAAGGCTTTTGAGATAGAAGCTTGGAAACGTATGGTTCGTGCCAATTGGGATAAGATTGAAGTCAAGTCAATGATATTGCCAGACACCGAGGTCAGACCATTGAAGTTTGGTGACGTGTTCATTGCTGAGATTACACTTGCTACACCAGGTCTTGAGAAAGGCGACATAGGCATAGAGTTGCTCTTCGGCAACAAGAACAACGATGTCGTTAACGAGATAACCTCAATACATGAGATGAATCTTGTGGACGCAGGAAGTGGTTGGGCCAAGTATTACATCAAGACACCTATACAGCAGGCCGGTGTGTATAACTACACCTTCCGCATCTTCCCGATAAACAGCATGTTACCTCACCGTCAGGACTTCCCGTTGGTGAAATGGGTGTGATTTTTTATGAAAAGACAGATTGTAAAAGTCAGAATCGAGAATAGAAGTCAAAAGAGGAAGTTATTATTAGAGTCACGTTAGAACTGAAATTCGAATAAAAAAACTAATTTGTTAGCATGCAGAAGTTAGCTTGCATCATGGCTCCTTGAAGCAGGTGAACGGTGTCGTCATCAACGGAGAACCCATCTTGGATTATTCAGTTTCCGATGCGAGACGCACCTACTTCAGCAATGTGGTGCTTGTTATACGAAAGAATTTTGCCCATGTGTTCGTGAAAGTCAAATCTGAAGAGCGTTAGTGAATGCTTGTGGTTGTGTTTTTCGGGAACATTATAAGACGGCATAAGTCTTCAGCGTTCGTTACGATGTCAGACAAGGCAAAATAGTTGTAACTTCGTCGGATACAGCAATTGGAGTATATGCCTGAACTATTGAAAGTGAAGGCTTAAAGAAAATGTTTTAATAACAAGATGATTTTTTAATCATGAAAATAAATAAAAAAATGAAACCAACACTATTAGTATTAGCTGCAGGAATGGGTTCGCGTTACGGCTCGTTGAAGCAGATGGATGGCGTGGGACCCAACGGAGAAGCCATCTTGGATTATTCAATTTTCGATGCGAAACGCGCCGGTTTTGGCAAGGTGGTGTTCGTCATACGCAAGGACTTCGCTGAGATGTTCGAGAAAGTCAATTCTTCTGAACGATATGGTTTGCCTGTTGAATATGTATATCAGGAACTAAACAAACTGCCAGAGGGCTTTAGGGTGCCCGAAGGACGTGTCAAGCCGTGGGGTACAAACCACGCAGTGCTGATGGCCGCTGATGCAATAAAAGAGCCTTTTGCCGTCATCAATGCCGACGATTTCTACGGGCGAGAGGCATACGAGACCTTGGCTGAATATCTTCGCCAGTGCGATGGAAAGACAGGCGAGTATAGCATGGTCGCATATAAGCTGAAAAATACAATGTCGGACTATGGTACCGTGTCGAGAGGTATCTGCACAGCATCGGCAGATGGATATTTGCAAACCCTTGTGGAGCGAACTTCAATAGCACATTCCGACAATGGAGGTGCAGTCTATACCGATGACGAAGGATCGCACACCATTGATGTGGAGTCGCTGGTGTCGATGAACTTTTTTGGTTTCACACCCGATTATTTTGCTGAATCAGCCAAAGGTTTTGTCGAGTTCCTGAAAAACTTGCCAGCCGACAACCTCAAAAGTGAGTTTTATATGCCGATGATGGTCAACAAACTCATCAATTCAGGCAAGGCCAGACTGAAGGTACTTTCGAGCAATGCTTCTTGGTTTGGAGTGACTTACAAGGAAGACAAGCCGGAAGTGATGCGCAAAATCAAGGAACTCACCGACGCTGGTGTTTATCCCGACAGATTATGGTGATAATGTCGTTAAAAATCATTTCTCTTAATCAAACATTCTTTGTTCATGGCAAACAAAAGAGGTAAGACAATAGCCATCGTCACGATGATATTCCTTTTCGGAATGATTTCGTTTGTGACAAACATGGCTGCTCCTTTGGGCAATATATGGAAGATGCAGCCTGGCATCGACAACTCCAATGTGTGGGGTATGATGGGAAACATGATGAATTTTCTTGCATACCTCATACTGGGTGTTCCAGCGGGCAAAATACTCTCAAAACATGGCTATCGCAAAACTGCATTAATTGCAATAGCGATAGGCTTATGCGGTGTCTTTGTGCAGTTTTTGTCGGGCAAGGTGCTGACAAACAGTACTATAAGCGGACTGCCAACGAGTTTCTTTGTTTATCTGTTGGGGGCTTTCATCAGCGGATTGTGTGTCTGCCTTCTCAACACTGTGGTCAACCCAATGCTTAACCTTTTGGGAGATGGTGGCAAAAAGGGCAACCAGTATATCCAGATAGGCGGAACACTAAGCTCGTTAGTGGGGACAGTGACACCTATGCTTGTTGGCACTATGATCGGTCAGTTGACACCCAAAACACATATTAGCGACGTGAATGTGCTTCTTTTCATCGCAATGGGAGTTTTCGTGATGTCGTTTGTCATACTTGCATCAGTGCCTTTCGAAGAGCCTCTTCATAATGAGGACAGGGTTGACAAGGAGACTACGCCTTGGCATTTCCCTCATTTTGTTTTAGGCGCTATAGCCATTTTCTTGTACGTAGGTGTTGAGGTTGGCATACCAGGCACTCTCAATTTCTTCTTGTCTGATGCAAGTGAACGAGGTGCAGAATTGGGTGAAGATGCCGCTATCGTAGCGGGGTTTACCGTAGGTACATATTGGCTGATGATGCTTGTCGGACGTTTTGTGGGTGCATTCTTGGCTTCCAAAATGACAAGCCGTACCCAACTTGTCGGTTCTTCGGTGATGGCTTTCTTGTTTGTGGTGGTTGCCATGCTGATACCAAATACCATTCGTGTCAACATTCCCGTTTTCACAGGAAACTCCTTCCAGAGTGTGTTGTTGCCCGTTTCGGCTTTACTTTTGGTTTTGTGTGGCCTGTTCACCTCGGTGATGTGGGGAGCCATATTCAATCTTGCCATTGACAAGTTGGGACAATATACCGAAGAGGCATCAGGCATCTTTATGATGCTTGTCGTAGGCGGAGGAATAGTCCCCCTCGTTCAAAACGCAATAGCCGACAGCGTTGGATATATGATTAGCTATGTAGTTACAGCCTTGGCACTTGTGTTCATCTTGTGGTATGGCCTCAAAGGCAGCAAAATTGTAAAAGAAAACCAAAAGGCTTGATACCAAAATGTAAGGACATTATTTTTGTATATTAAAGTTGGTGTGATGAGGAAGTTTTTTTTGCTTATTATGTTTTTGACTGGAGCTGTAGCTGATGTTATGGCTACACACCAGCGTGCGGCTGAGATAACATATAGGCATATTGGCTCCAACTCATACGAGTTCACACTGACTTGTTATACCTATTCACAAAGTCTTGCCGGATTGCAACGTGACTCTCTTCTAATTAAATGGGGCGACGGCTCAGAGTCATACATACCTAGGCTTGTATATCAAGACATGGGCAACGATTACACACTCAATGTGTATAAGACCATACACAATTTTGCCGCAGCAGGGACATATTCCGTGAGTATGGAAGACCCAAACCGTAACTATGGTGTAGTAAATATACCAAATTCGGTGTCGATACCTATGTATGTTGAGACTGAGATTGTCATCAATCCCTTTTTGGGATACAACAACTCGGCTCAGTTGACGTCTGCCCCAATTGACCAGGGTTGTGTCGGAAAACTCTTTCTTCACAATCCCGTTGCATACGATCCAGATGGTGACAGCCTGAGTTTCAGACTGGTACCCTGCAAGGGATATGAAGGCGCAAATGTCCCAGGCTACGACTATCCCATGACATCGGTCTCTTTCAGCATCGATCCCTATACCGGAGAGTTGCAATGGGACAGTCCTATGTTGCAAGGCGAATATAATGTAGCCTTTATTGTGGAGGAATGGCGCAATGGGGTCAAGATTGGCTCTGTGATACGTGACATGCAGATTGTCATTTCCTCATGTGACAATAATTTGCCTGTAATAGATACACCCGACGAAATCTGTGTCATAGCGGGCGAAAAAGTTAGATTCACTGTCTCAGCTTCCGACCCTGACAATGACCAAGTCACTTTGACCGCTGCCGGAACTCCTTTCGAATTGGCTACCAGTCCTGCAGAGGTATTCCCGAAGTCGGCAACAGGTTACAATCCCCAATTGGAGTTTGTTTGGAATACCGATTGCTATCATGTGAGGCAAAATCCTTATCTGGTCGTTTTTCGTGCCAAGGATAACGCTTCACCTGTTAGTCTTGTGAATCTTAAAAATGTTAATATTAAGGTTGTCGGACCTAAACCTGATGGTTTGTCGGCCAGCCTTGACAATGACGCCGTAAGTATTGGTTGGCAAACCTATTCATGCCAAAATGCAGAGATGTTAAGACTGTACCGTAAAATAGGCTCAAACGACTATGAACCCGATTCGTGCGAGACGGGTATTAGGCCCGGCTATCAGCTTATTGCTGAATTTAATGATGTGACGACAACCCATTATGACGACCAGTTGCCTCCACAAGGAACGGAGTATTGTTACCGTCTCCTCGCCGTTTTTCACGATGGAGCCGAAAGCATTGTGAGTGACGAGGCATGCGTCTATTCCCCAAATAGCGATAAGCCTTTGATAACACATGTCAGCAATGACAGTACAGACCTTGCCTTGGGACGCGTAATCGTTGCCTGGTCTCCTCCAAAAGAAATGGAAGAACCGCTACCGCAAGAACCTTTCATTTATTCACTTATGAAAACCTTCAATGGGGAAGAAAAAGTGGTATATGAAGGTTATGACACGGTATGTCTTGACAACTCTGAAGACATCAACGCTTCTACAGATTTTGCCTATAAGGTAAGTATGACCGATGCAAACGGCTCGGACATAGGGACGAGTTATGAAGCTCATCCCATTGAACTGACTGCACAATCAACTCCTGATGCCATAGTGCTAAGTTGGCAGGAGAATGTGCCATGGGCTGTTGACAGCACAAGGGTTTACCGTAAGACAGGTGGGGTAGTTTCAAAAATAGCGACAACAAACACTTTTACATATACCGATAATGGTATTGAGAACTGCAAACCATACAATTACTATGTTGCCACATACGGACATTATTCAATAAGCGGAGTTGTTAGGCCTATTGTCAACTTCTCGGCCGTGATTGAGCATAGTTCGTGCAGTTTGCCCGACCCTCCTGTACTTGAGGTGGAAACCGATTGTGGTGAGCTGCGAATCAATGATGATGGAAATTCTGTATTGCCGTCAAACATCCTCTCGTGGAAAATGTCTGATTTGGCCAATATCTCAGGATACGAGATTTTTTGGCATGGCTATAACGGAGGTTCGGATTCTCTTGTTGCCGTCATAAACAACCCTAATACCTACACCTGGACTCACTCTAACCTGCGATTGGTTGCAGGATGCTATAGTGTTGTCGCGGTGAGTGATGAAGGGCAACGCTCGCTTCCGTCGAACACAGTTTGTGTTGCATGTGATGCTTGCCCATTGTATGGCTTGCCAAATGTGTTTACACCTAATGATGATGGAGTGAACGAATTTTTCGAGCCTTTCCCGAAATATTACCCGACAATAGAAGATGGCGTGATAAGCGAATACAAGATTGTGGTATTCAACCGTTGGGGCAATGTGGTTTACGACACATCTGACCCTTATGTAAAATGGGACGGCAAAAACCAGACGACAAAACTAAATTGTTCGCCGGCAACATATTTTTATGTTGCCGAGGTAAAATATCTGACACCCGATTGTGGCGAATGGTCACAGAGATTGCAGGGAAGTGTGTCGATAGTTAGATAAATATGTTTTTCAATTGAAAAAAAACAGACTAATGCAAGACAGAAAACGATTGGCAATAGAGAAAAAACATAGTGGTTGTAACTGCGCCCAAGCTGTAGTGTGTGCTTATTCTGACTTGTTGGGAAAAGACGAGAATTTCTGTCTCAGTGTCGGTTGCCCTTTTGGTGCGGGCATGGGTACTATGGAGGGTACTTGTGGAGCCTTGGTTGGTGCTGGAATAGTGCTGGGCCTTTCCGGCAAACGAGGAATGAACCGTATTATGAATAATTTTCAAAAGCGCAATGGAGCGACACAATGCAAAATGCTGAAAGGAGTGGGCACAGGAAAGGTGCTCCGATCATGCGACGATTGCGTTGCCGATGCCGTGGAGTTTTTGGAAGAACAACTTTTTTCATGAAACTAAACGACAAAGTGACTTCCATCTTGCTGAAAGCCACTTGTGTTGCCTACAAGTCTATCATTCCTTTTCAGAATATTCTAAATTAATATTGTTTTTAGTTGGTGTATTTGATGTCATCATCTTCCAGTAGCGGCAAATAATAATATTTGCGCATTATCTGCACCACCGATATGACGTCCTTTTGGCAGTATGTCTTGATGCGTTCTATGTCGTTTTCTTTCCAATAAACTTCACCTACCTGACTGCCGTTGATGTCGTCTTTGGGTGTTGGGATGTCAAATATGGCACAGAGCAGTTCGAGCGAGGTGTAACTCTTGAAGTCACCAAATCGCCATAGTTCCATTGTGTCAATGAAAGATGTCTCCCAAGATTTCTTGCCCGCTACATCCAAAATCTTTGGCAACTTTATCCCGTTTATCACCATACGACGTGCTATGTACGGGAAATCGAATTCCTTGCCGTTATGGGCACATAGGTAGTTTCTTGAATCGTTGTAATGTCTGTTTAGCAGCTCGGCAAACTCTTTCAACAATTTGACTTCATCATGTCCATAGAACGACTTGATGCGCAACTCGTTATCATTCATATATCCTACTGAGATGCATACAATCTTTCCGAATTCTGCATATATTGCAGCACGGTCGTAAATGCCTGATGGGGTCATTTCATCTTCTCCTTGTTTGAGGATTGATTTTGCCTTTTTGTCCCATAAGGCCTGTAGGCGTTCGCTTAGTTCGTCATAACTTGATTTTGCCGAAACGGTCTCTATGTCAAGGAAAAGTGTCTTTGATAAGTCAATTTGCGTCATAATGGTAATGTGTTTGGTTGCAAAGATAGACAATTTTGCGATTATGGACTATTATAACATAGTCAAATAAATATGTTTTGGTTTCTTTTCCAGCCTGAACGGCATAAAACTCATTTGTTGAGTTCACATTTGTTGCAGTGACATCGTCCGTCACCTTTAGGGCACTTGCCGCCGGATTTCCCACAACTGCAAACACCTTTGCGTGCCTTCTCGACGATAGTATATATAATGTAAGCTGACGCAAGTGCTATTATTATTCCTGCTGCCATGTGTTGTATCATGTCAATATGTTGTTAGAATAGTATTCCTATTTGGTAAACTGCAAAACATATTAGCCAAGCTATTGCAGTATTGTAAATCACAGAGAACCACATCCAGCCTCGACCTGCCTCTCGTCTTATTGCGGCTATTGCGGCAATGCAAGGGAAGTATAGGAGGATGAATAGCATATATACATAAGCCACCAAAGGAGTGAAGACAGGCTGCCCAATCCGAGGGCCGCTGGTCCAGTGTTGTTCCTGAAGTTTGGTGATGAGTGCCGTTGAGTTTTCGTCAGCATCATCGTCAGCTTGGTATAGGACTCCCATTGTCGAGACTACGATTTCCTTTGCGCCCATTCCTGTTATGAGGCTTACGCCCATTTTCCAGTCAAAGCCGAGTGGTGCCACGACGGGCGCTACGAAACGGCCCATGCGGCCTATGTATGAATTCTCACTTTGGGCGACCTTTTCCCGTAATGATAAGTTTGATAACATTTCGGCCTTTTCGGCCTCGTTTATTGTCTTGTCGTTCTCCACTTGTACTATGCGTTGTGCAATGCTGGCACTCTCGGCCGAATGGCGAGGGAAGTAACCCAATGTCCAAATGACGATTGACGCTGCCAATATCACTGTTCCCATTTTTTTAAGATATTGTACGCTCTTGTCCCACATGTGTATCAGTGTGTTGCGAAGGGTGGGCATTCGATAGGGTGGTAGTTCCATGACAAAATGCTCAGAATTGTCTTTGAACACAGTGTTTTTCAATATTAAGGCTGTCAAAACCGCGACCATTATGCCGATAAGGTAAATGCTTAACAGTATAAGCCCTTGGCTTTTGCCAAAGAATGCGCCCACAAGCAGAAGATATACCGGCAATCGTGCTGAGCAAGACATGAATGGTATGCCTATGATGGTTAGGATACGGTCTTTTTTGTTTTCAAGGGTTCGGGTGGCCATTATGGCAGGAACACCACAACCGAAACCAATGAGGAAAGGAATGAACGATTTGCCGTGCAGCCCTATGCGGTGCATGAGTTTGTCAATTATGAAAGCTGCGCGAGCCATATAACCAGTATCTTCAAGGATTGATATGAACATAAAGAGAATCAGTATGTTGGGGAGAAAGACAATGACGCCTCCGACACCTGCTATGATACCGTCAACGATAAGGTCTTTGAGAATGCCATCGTTTATGCTTTTGCCTGTCATCTCGCCCAGCCATGAAACACCTTGCTCGATCCATTCTTGAAGAGGTGCACCCAAGGTGAATGTAGCCTGGAACATCATCCAGAGGAAGATTAGGAGTACGGGGAATCCGAGCCAACGATGGGTTAGGATTCTGTCTATGGAGTATGGACGTTCGGTTTTGCTGGTGTCGGGATTGGGTTCAAAAGTCTCTTTCAAGGCACCGCGAATGAAGGCATAGCGAGCATTGACGATGGTCGTTGCAGCGTCTTCATTATATCGGTTTTCCAACTCTTTCCTGCATTTTTGTGCAGTGTCGATAATGGCTTTGCCTTTTTTTTGAGCCGCTATCTCCTCGATAGTTATCTTGTTCCCTTCAATGAGGTTGATGGCTATTGAACGGACTGGCACATGCGATGTGAGCGTATTGTCGGTATTCGCCACGAGAGACTTGACCTTGCTTATCTGCTCTTCTATGTCAAGTCCGTAGTTGACATGGATGTGTCGTGTTAGTTTGTCCTCGTTTTCGTAAACATCAATAATTGTTTGAAGCACTTCGATTATGCCTGTTCCCTTGCTGGCAGTTGTTGGTATGATTGGGAAACCGAGCATCTCACTCATGCTGGTGTGGTCGAACTTGTCGCCACGCTTGCTTAGTTCGTCATACATGTTGAGAGCCATCACCATTCTCACATTCATGTCGATAAGTTGGGTGGTGAGATACAAGTTGCGTTCAAGATTCGATGCGTCAACAATGTTGAGCACAATGTCGGGGTTTTGTTTTGTGATGAACTCACGCACATATAGTTCTTCAGGTGTGTATTCGGTAATCGAATATGTGCCAGGAAGGTCTATAAGGTTGATTGTGTAGCCGTTGTGATGGAATTCTCCTATTTTCATGTCAATGGTGACGCCGCTGTAGTTGCCTACTTTCTCGTGAAGACCTGTTGCGTGGTTGAAGAACGATGTCTTGCCGCAGTTGGGATTGCCTACCAGGGCGACGCTAATCTCTTTTGACTTGCGATTGAAAGCTTTTTTGGCTTCCTCTTCGACCATTCCGTTATAGTTTTCGGCCTCATCGCCCTTTTTCCCCAATGCAACAACCTGTATTTTTTGAGCTTCCTCGCGACGCAAAGAAACATGTCCTGCCATTATTTTGTATTCAACAGGGTCGAGTAGTGGCGCATTTTTGACTACCGTCACCACTTCGCCTTTTACAAAACCCATCTCCATAAGGCGGTGGCGCAAGCCTCCATATCCGTTAACCTTAACAATGACGCATTTTGAACCAGTTGGCATTGAGTCAAGAAGCAAAATATTGTTTTCTTCGTTTTCCATATCCAATGATTGAACCTGATAATATAACTTGCAAAGATGGGGTGTTATTTCAATTAAAGGTATCATTATAATTGGGTAATTAGATGGCTCCTTTATCCCCAATAATGGTGATTTTTTTTGGCGTGTTGCGCATGGTTGGGCCTCAGAAGAACATACGATATGTGATGCGGTAACGATAAGCAACAAGACAGTGTGGGTTGATGGTCGCGTCTTGTTTTACGCTTTTTTTATCTTTATCTCGTTGTCCCTAATGTAAACGATATATTTCTCAATGGGCTTATTGACCATTTCGGCAACAAGATTGGCGTATTCTGCCATTTGTGAGGTGTGGCTGTCTTCTTCTTCTCCTGTCTTGTAGTCGATGAGCATAATCTTGTCAGGCAGTTCGGCATATCGATCTGGACGCTTGATTTTCAGGTCCTTTGTGAGAATCTCGCATTCTGTCTTCACTTTCGCATCTTCGCTAAAAGCCTTGGCTATTGCTTCGTTTGTAATAATTTTTAGTATGCAATCCTTCAGTTTGTCTGTTGTCTTGTCATCAATCGCTGTGGTGTCGTAGAAAGCAGTGTCTATGTCTTTGGCGGTTTTTATCTGTGACAGTAATAGGTGAACTGCCTTTCCCCATTCTGCCGGACTTGTGTTTTTGTGTGCGATGTCTTGCAACCATAATGGTGTTTCAGGTTCGTCAACAACAAGTTTCTCGTACCAATTGCAACTCCTTGAGTCTTGTATGGCCGGTTCCGTCAAAGACTTTGCTGCCCCGATTTCGTCCGGGTCAAGATTGCTGTATGTGTATGCTTTAAGCCCGTGTTTGTTGATGGTTTCCTTTAGGTCAAGCTTGTATTTGTCGCACGCTTTTGATTTGTCTTTTTCGTCCAAATAATCTTTAAAGACATTTGCTTTATTGCTGTCCTTTTGCGTTTCGTCGCCGGGGCTATAGTTGTTTGACAATATGTACAGCCTTTCTTTTGGCCTTGTCATTGCGACATATATTTCGTTGATGTTGCCTAAGTCTTCGGCTTCATTCTCGATGTTGTAATAAACATCGGCCAAGGCTGTCTTCTTGCTGAGATAAATTTTGTTGATGTTTGGAACATGTTCGTGATTGTTTCCAAACAACAGGTCGCTTCCTATCCAGAAGTCGTGTTTTTTGTTTTGCTTGCTGGGGCTTCCTTTGGCGAAAGGGTATATTACGACAGGGAACTCAAGACCTTTCGCTTTGTGGATTGTCATTATTTTTATGGCATTTGTTTCATCGGGCATTTTTATGCTTAGGTCATGTTTTTTCATTTCCCAGAAATCGAGGAATTTGCTTATGCCCACATTGTCGGCTGTTTGCCAAGTTTGTACAGTGTCGATGAAGTAATTGACATAGGGGTCTTCGATGGTGTTGAAGCCGTAGAGGCGCATCAGGGCGTTGCAAAGGTCATATAGGCTGTATGATTGCGCTTGGGCTTTTCCAAGTGCGTTGTCTTCAAGGCCGAGATGGCTTTCCAGGGTCTCTTCTGACTTTGCTATCTTATTTGCGGCCCAGAATATCTTGTCGTTATTGGTGTTCCCCTTAAGCGTGTTTTGCAGATAGAGTATTGCTGCAATGGTTGCACTGTTAGTGTTGTTGATGAAATATGACAAGCTGTTGACAAGCAGCATGACCCTTTTTGACGACTTCAACAACAGCGACACTGATGACATTACTGGTATGCTTCTGTTGCTTAGGTAAACGGCTATGTCTGAGCAATTGCTGTTTCTTTTGGTGATTATTGCAATGTCTTTGTAGTTGTATTGTCCTTTCAGCTCGTTTATTATCTCGTAAATGCGAAACAACATATAGTCGTCTTTGCTGACTGTAGCCCCGTCGTCAAGAGCTATTTCCTGACCGTCAATAATCTCAATTTGCACATGACCTTTTTTGTTTTCGTTTTTTTCGGGTGTTTTCTGCTCTATCTTGTTTCCCGTGGTGTCGTCTTCGTATATCTCATGAAGGTTTTGGCTGAAATCGCTCCTGTTGATGAAATATTTGAAAAAGTTGTTGTTGAAATCTACAATTGTTTTTGCTGTACGCCAATTGTAGTCAAGACTTTCAAAGTATTTCTCGTCATCGAATTTTTTTTCATATTCGTCGAATGCGGGCGTGTTCTCTGGCTTTTGGAATATTTTGGGCAGTGAAGTCAACAGTTTGACTTCGCCATTGCGGAAATGGTATATTGCCTGTTTCCCGTCGCCTACCACAAGACATGTGTTGCCATTTGCCAGGCAGTTTGCAAAGAGTGGTATCAGGTTGTGCCATTGGAGGATTGACGTGTCCTGGAACTCGTCAATGAATATGTATTTGTAGCGCTCACCCAAACGCTCGTATATGAAAGGTACGGAATAATCTCCTAATACTGAAGCAATTCGCTTGTTGAATTCGCTTATCGACACCTTTTCGTCCTCTGATATTATGTTGTCTATCTCTTTCTCGATTTTCGATCTTAGGACATATAGGTAAAGGTCTTTCAGAATGGTCTTGTACACGCAATAGCAATCAAATCGCGTCCTCAAGTTTGCCAAGTCTTTGAATATGTTACAGAATTCCCCGCCAATTCTAAGGAGTTCGTCGTTCGGCATTTTTGCTTTATCGTCATACCATTTGAATTCGGCTCCCGATTCGACAAAACCATTAATTATGTTGGCCGAAATTTTCTGTTCATAAATTTTCAATACTATCTCGGTGTCTTTGCTGTCCAGTTTGTTTATTATGCCGGGTATGCCTTTTGACTTTTGGTAGAAACAATTGTCGTCGAGATTGTTGTCTTGTACTATAGCTTTAAGATTTTTACTGTATTGTCTGATCAGGTTATCGGTTTCTTGTATCTTGTTTTTCAGAAAATCTATTGTTTCATTGTATTTGTCTTTGTCGTAGCAATTTGTCTTTGCTGATTTTTCGAAGGCTTTCTCGTCTTGTATTCTATTGAAGTAGTCGATTATGGTTTGGCGTGTCGAGGTTTTTTCTTCATATTCTTCCATTCTGGTTTTCACATATTGGGCGAGTGTCTCTGCCAGACGCTTGTCTTTGCTGAGTTCCAAGCCAATGTTTTCGGTCAGGATCTCCGATATTTCTTCTTTTTCAATGGTTGGGATATATCCGTATGGAAGGCCTAACTCGGCCGCAAAGGAGCGCGAAATCTTTTGGTTGAAAGAGTCTATGGTGCTGACACCGAAATTGCTGTAGTCGTGTATTATTTGTTTTGACAGTATTTCAGCGTTTTTCTTCAGTTTTTCAGGACTTATATTTAGTTCGTCTTTCAGTTTTTTGCCCATGTCGGATTTTTCCGGGTCTTCAATGATATTGTCCAAAGCTTCCGTTATCTTGCGGCGCATGTCGTTCGATGCTGCTTTGGTGAATGTGATTGCTAATATGTGTTTGTAGTTTTCTTTTGCAGACGTTTCGTCAAGGAGACATAATTTGAGGTATTCTTTTACTAATGTGAAAGTTTTTCCTGATCCAGCCGAAGCCTTTATGATCTTGAAGCTTTTCATGGTGTTCGTCTGTTGTTAGTGGTTGTTTTTTTGTTTTTCCGTTTGAACAGGTCGCTGAATCTGTCGAAAGTTCTATTGTATGATATACCTATTCCTTGCGTGTATGGTGAAGTGCGGTCGTAGGTGAAGTTGGACAAACTGGTGTTGTTGTTCGAGTGGTTGTAGGCGTGTATCGTCAGGTTGCCGCTTCGGGTCAGTCTCACATATATGTCAACTTCTCCAACTATTGAACTTGCTGTGCTGCTTGATGCAGACGATTGGTTGATGAAGCCAAAATTGCTTTCAATTGTAAGTATGTCGTTGAATAGTTGTGTCCTTAGCGCAATTTGGAATTCTTCATCGGTTATTTCGTCACCTGGCTTGTAGTTGAAGCCTATGTCAAAATGTCGGCTTATTTGCGAAAGCCAGTTGTTTATTTGTGATGTCAGAATGCTGATAGAACCGCTGTTGAGGCCTGATATGAAAGAGTCGCTATTGCTGAAGCTGTTCAGTACCAACAAAGACAAGGTCTGCTGGGTCATTACAGCCTGGCTGGTGGTGTCTATGACAGAGAATATGCTCTGCTGCAGGTCTTCCTTGGCGTTGGGCAAGCGCATCCCGAATTTGATGTCGGGGTTCATAAGTTTGTTGCGCAGATATATTATGCTCTCAACATTGACGTTGCCCATCTTGGAAATGGAGTCGGTTGTTATTCCTGCAGATGAAAGTGCTGCTTTGCACTGGTAAACGCCACTTACGTCAATATCGCTGTCAAGAGGGTCGCCAGAGAATGATATGACACCTCCTTTTTCGAGCGAGAAGTTCTTCCTAAGAATCTCCTGCAATGTAAGGTCAAAGCTTCCATTGTCGATGATATAACTTCCAAATAGTGCGAAATCGCCAGCCGATGTGACCCCAATCTTTATGTTTCCATTTCCTTTTGCCTTTATGCTGCCAATGTCGTCTGGCAATATGATGTGGAGTTGAGCATTTTCATCCACTGAAAGGTCCAAGTCTATGTTGAAAATCTTTTGTTTCTTTGTTGTGACGTCGTCATCTGAGGCAATGCTGTCATCAGCTTTTTTATTGGTAAAGACAATATAATTGTTTGACTTTACTGTATTTGAGTTGTTGAGTGGCACGGTGAAGTCGGTTCCCTTTCGTGTCGCAGCCTTGATGAAGAGATTTATGTCGTCGATAGGGCCTTTCACTTCAACAAGTCCGCTTGCGAAGGCCGTGCCGTAGAAGTCGGAATTGTCTGATGCTGAAGTGGCAAGAGCAAGGAACTCGCGCATATATATTTCCAAGTTGAAGTTAAAGTCATTCAGATAGTTGTGTGTAATATTGCCTTTTACAAATGCCGTGTTGCCAAGACTGTCTGTAAGTGCCATGTTCTCAAATTCGATGAGGTTTTCGCTTAGCTTGACCTTGGGAGAGAAGGTGTAGTAAGTGTTCAGGAAGTCGATGTGACAACCTCCTTCTTTCACGTTGAGGTTGCCTTCTATGATAGGGGCTTTAAGGGTGCCTATGATGTCGAAACGGCCACTGCCGGTTCCGTTAACCTTGTCGACAATGCCTTTGGTGAAAGGTTCTATTATGCTGAGCCTTAGGTCGTTGAGGACGAGTCGGAACTCCATGTTGTCGTATTTCTCGTTTGGATAATAGACACCTCTTAAACTAAGCCTGTCAATGTCGTTGTCTTTTATTCCAGATACTATATGTATGCTTTTTTCATTGTTGTCCCAATAGCTTAGGATCTTGGCATTGCCGTAATGGTCGCCGTTGAAAGCCAATGTGTCGATGGCAAGGTTGGCAAATATTGACATGGTTTGGTTCATGCCTGAAACACTGGCCGAACCGTTGATGATGCCATCGAAATTTAGGCCATATTGGTTGGTTAG
The DNA here is from genome assembly GCA_045616045.1 of Bacteroidales bacterium. GTDB lineage: Bacteria > Bacteroidota > Bacteroidia > Bacteroidales > F082 > Limimorpha. Next base: position 23,444 of record JAZLGA010000016.1, read on the forward strand.
GAAGTCTATTGTTGAGAAGTTGAAGTTGTCGAAGCTGAGAGACAGGGTGTCGCTGTTTTGGAAAGGAAACTTTCCGTTAATCTTGAGTGTTTGGCCATCTCCGAAAAGAGTTATGTTGTTGACCACGGTGCTTTCGTTTTTCCTGAAGTCGATGAAGTTGTCTTCAGTGACGAACCATTTCGTGTTGTCTATAAGAATGTCGGCATCGCTGACAACAAAGCGTCCGAATTCGGTTTCGCCAGCTTTGAATTTTGTCTTCAGTGTGACTTTGTTTCTGTCAGGAAGCTGATGTCCGTTGAATTTAAGATTGGTGTAAATGCTGTCGTTTGCCATCATCGAAAAAATCGAGATGTCGTTAAGGCCGAATGTGGTTGAGTCGGTGGTGCCGTCAGGCAGCAAACTCTTTGCTTTTAGACTCAGGATGGACGAGTTGTCTCCGTTGGTGTTGCGCAGTTCTACGCTGTCAATGGCCAAGTCTCCGTATTTGATGTAATTTGAGCGCAATGTCATGTTTAGCAGATTCGACTTTGAGGTGAATGTGCCGTTGAAGGTCGTGTTTGGTGCTATAGTTAGTTCGGGCAAAAACAGTGTGCATAACAATGATGCATCAATAATGTTGGTGTTTATGTAGAAGTCTTGTTCTGTGTCTTTGTGCCCGCTTTGTTCGATGTCGTCAATAAGATAGGGGAATTCTGAGTAGTGGTTAAGATATTGCATCATGTTGGTCGGCAGGGCTGCAAAGTTTATCTTTCCACCTATCTCTATATCGGCAAAGTCGCAGTTGAGAGTCATTTTGCGCTGCATTAGTTCGTCGTTTTTGACTGATGCTGTCAGCTCTTTCATGATGTAATGCCCCTTGTCGCCATCGTAAACGAGGCTGTCAATGCTCAAGTCTCCTTCAATGTCGTCGATGTCGTGACCGTTGAAATTGGCTTGGATGTTTGCCTTTACCAATGCTTTAGTGTCGTTGGTGACATGAAGTCTGTATAGGTCAACCTTTTCTATGTCGGCCGTAAAGTCTGCCTTGATGTTTTGTGGCTTTTGGAAGTTAATGTTGCCGTTGAAGTCCAATTTTGCAAGTTGGTCGTTAACCTTGATTCTGCCGTCAAAGATATTGTCTTCCAAACTGCCATTTATATAAGTGTCGTTGATTTTTTCTCCGTTTATGTTTATATCGTAAACGTCACCGTTTAGCAAGAGCTTGGTTTTGTTGTCTCCCATGATGCAGTTGTATTGAATGTCAAGGTCAAGGTCGCCTACGGCAGGCTCTAAGTTGGCTATTTTGCCAAGCATTATGTTCTCGCCTTTAATGCAGCCCGACATGTCGCGTTCGTTGCTTGCCTGGTTGGTGCTCATCACTATGTCCACAATTACGTTGCCGGCTTCGGTCGTGGCTTCAGCATTGGCTTCGAAGTCGTAGTATGAGCCTTTGAAGTTCGCTTCCAGAGTGCCTTTCCCCAAGATCGCCAATTGTTCTGGTAATGGTATTCTACCGTCTTTCATGCCTGGTATGCGCAATTTTTCAATGTCGCTATACGAAAAATCCATCTTGTCCACATCGATAAACATGTCGCACTCAAAGAAGTCGGGCAAGCCGTCAAAGCCTATGGCTCCTTCAAAATGTGTGTTGTCGCCGTAGTCGAAAACGATGTCTTTTGCGGTGAAATCGGATATCGGGCCATTCATGACGCCTTGGAACAAGAAACGGTCGGGCATTTCGTACATTATGTCTGCAAAATGCCCTATGTCGCTTAAAAGAATGTCTGCTTTCCGTATCTTGGCATCGAACCACACCGAATCGAGGAAGTCGTTGAACCCGTTGAAATCGTTGTATAGCATGTGAAGGTCGAGGTCGAGGTCGCTGTTGTTGGTAAGTATTTCCAAACTGTCAAGAATGATGCCCTTTGACGAAAAATCAACCATTGAACTAAGTCTCTTGATAATAAAACCAGACGACTCTTCGGCCTTAAGCATCGAAAGCTTGCATCTCACCCCGTTGTCTATGACAATGTTTTGAGCGTCAAGGTCAATGCCGAATGCGTCAATGTGATCATAGTTCATAGTGTTTCTTGGAGTACGGGCAAAATTGGCTCTATCTTGATCCCAATACTCGAAGTTTATCCCTTTTAACTTGATTTTGTCAATAGTGATGGTGGGCATGGCTACGTTATCTTCCTCCTTTTTCTCGGATGAAGAAAAGAACTCAGCCAAGAAGTTGAAGTTGAAGTCGCTGTCGCCCTCATATCTTACTATATTCCCGCTCAAGCTGTCAATCTCAATATTTTTGAAGTGTAGTTTGTTTTCAATAATGTCATTGATGCATGGAGTGACTTTTAAACTTTTGAATTTAAGTAAATTGTTGTTATTCAAGTCGTTTGTCTGAAAGTCTTTTATTTTTACTGTAAAGTCGGGTGTTACCAGCAGCTGACCTATCTTTATGTCGGCTCCTGTTTTTTGTGAGATATATCCTCCCGCCATTTTCGTTACAAAACTCTGTATTATAGGGTTTTGTATGCCAATTAGAATGGTGGTGACGAAAGAAATAATTACCGTCAGTAAAACAAAAATACTATTGATAATCTTTTTTTTGATAATTTTGACCTTTCAAATTTAAGCAATGAACGAATATATTTTAGGCATAGAGTCGTCATGCGACGATACGTCGGCAGCTGTTTTGTGCGGGACGAAGGTCCTTTCCAACGTGATTGCCGGACAGCGTGTTCACGAGATGTACGGCGGTGTCGTGCCAGAACTGGCTTCGCGTGCGCATCAGCAAAACATCATACCTGTAATCGATGCCGCTCTTTGCGGTGCAAAGATAAATAAAAATCAATTGTGTGCAATTTCTTTTACGCGCGGACCTGGACTTTTGGGATCCTTGCTTGTGGGAACATCTTTTGCAAAGGCTTTTGCACAAACTCTTGGAATACCGATAGTGGAAGTTGACCACATGAATGCCCATGTCTTGGTTCATTTTGCAACAGATGACGAACACACTGACGTGCCCGAGTTCCCTTTCCTCTGTCTTACGGTGTCGGGTGGACATACGCAGATTGTTGTCGTTAAGGACTATTTCGACATGGAAGTGATAGGCAAGACAATCGACGACGCAGCAGGAGAAGCCTTCGACAAGACAGCCAAGATACTCGGCTTGCCTTATCCTGGCGGGCCTGTCATCGACAAACTCGCAAAAATTGGCAACCCGGACGCATTCACTTTTGCCAAGCCAAACATAAGAGACTTGGACTACAGCTTCAGTGGACTCAAGACAAGCATCCTTTACACTGTCCGCGACAATATCAGGCAAAATCCCAATTTCATCGAGGAAAACAAGGCCGACTTGTGTGCCTCTGTACAGAAAACTATTATCGGCATATTGATGCACAAACTTGTCAAGGCCGCAAAACAAACCGGCATTACCACAGTGGCAATAGCAGGTGGCGTGTCGGCAAATTCAGGACTGCATGACGCAATGCAAGTAGCATCAAAAAAATATGGTTGGAAAATATATTTGCCACGACTGAGCTATAGCACTGACAATGCTGCCATGGTGGCTGTGGCTGGATATTACAAATATGTGCGTGGCGAGTTCGCATCACAAGACCTTACCCCATACGCAAGACAAAGCATCAGAAAGTGACAATTGCATGTAAATACTGTTCCTTAACAAAATATAAATCAAAAATAACTATGGAAAACATTGTTTTGCCTTTAAAAGGATATGGCAAGTTAACCTTCGGAATGACTCCTGAACAGGTCACTTCATTGTTGGGCGCCCCTGACTATTACGAAGAAGACAACGATGATGAAGAAATGCCAATTTTGTATTATGAATACGAGAATCTGGCCTTGGGCGTGTATTTCGAGATAGATGGAGACAAAAAAACATTATCTTATTTTGAGACTGGAAACGAGGAGATAACTCTCTACGGAAAAAAAGTGTTCTCTTTGTCGCCAAACCAACTCATCAAATTGATGAAAGAGAATGGCATGGAACTTAGCGAAACCGAAACAGATGGGGGAGAGACACGTTTCAGCTTCGACAAGGCAATGCTGGATTTCTTCTATGAAGGCGACACTATGACCGCTGCAAGCTGGAGTGACGACGAAATGTGACAACTCGTTTTTTCTGACGCCTCGCATGAAATTGGTGGCTTAAAAGAATTTTCGTGCCGATAATTTTTTTTTGCTGAAAAAATATTTTTTTATTGGGTTAAAGTGCTGATATAATAAAAAGTGGTATCTTTGCACCCGATTTTACGTGTTATTGATGATGAATATTACTTTCCCTGACGGTAGTGTCAGACAATATGAGGCAGGAACGTCGCCTATAGATATAGCCAAAAGCCTTAGCGAGGGCTTGGCTCGTAATGTACTTACGGCAAAAGTAAACGGCAAGATGTGGGACGCAACTCGCCCTATCAACGAAGACGCCGAACTGCACCTTTACACCTGGGAAGACCAAGAAGGTAAAAATGCCATGTGGCATTCGTCAGCACACCTTATGGCTGCCGCCATCGAGTCATTATATAAAGGTGTGAAATTCGGCATAGGCCCAGCTGTCGAAAACGGTTTCTATTATGACATAGACACTGGCGACATGACTCTTACTGAATCTGATCTTGTAGAGATTGAGAAAAAGATGCTTGAACTGGCACGCTCAAAACAACAGTTTGTGCGCAGCGAGGTCAGCAAGGCCGATGCATTGAAACACTTCACCGAGAAAGGTGACGAATATAAGGTTGAACTTATCAACGACCTCGAAGACGGAACAATCACCTATTATACTAATGGCGACTTCACCGACCTTTGCCGTGGCCCGCATATTCCCGACACCAGCTTCGTCAAGGCAGTAAAACTGACATCTATAGCAGGCGCATACTGGCGTGGTGACGAGAAACGCAAACAACTGACTCGTGTTTATGGCATCACTTTCCCCAAAAAGAAAGACCTTGACGAATATCTTGTCCTTCTTGAAGAGGCCAAGAAACGTGATCACCGCAAATTGGGCCGCGAACTGGAACTGTTCATGTTCAACGATATGGTAGGCAAGGGACTGCCCATTTGGCTGCCCAAAGGTACGGCTCTTCGCTTGCGCTTACAAGATTTCTTGACAAGAATACAGAAGGATTATGGCTACGAACAGGTCATAACACCTCATATTGGCGGCAAGCAACTCTATGTCACTTCCGGCCACTGGGATCACTATGGTGCTGACAGTTTCAGACCCATAACCACACCTGAGGAAGGCGAGGAGTATTTGCTGAAGCCAATGAACTGCCCTCATCACTGCATGATATACAAATGGCAACCACGTTCATACAAAGACTTGCCTTTGCGTTTGGCTGAGTTCGGAACAGTGTATCGTTATGAACAAAGTGGTGAGCTGCACGGACTGACACGTGTGCGTTCGTTCACACAAGACGATGCTCATATCTTCTGTCGCCCAGACCAGGTTAAGGATGAGTTCATTCGTGTGATGGAAATAATTGAAATAATCTTCAAAGCGCTGAATTTCAGTAATTTTGAAGCACAAATATCGTTGCGCGACCCTGACGACCACGATAAATATGTTGGAACAGACGAGAATTGGGCAAAGGCAGAAGCAGCCATTGTAGAAGCATGCAAAGAAAAGAACCTTCCCGCACGTGTTGAATATGGCGAGGCCGCTTTCTATGGGCCAAAACTTGACTTCATGGTTAAAGACGCTCTTGGCCGGCGTTGGCAGTTGGGAACCATCCAAGTTGACTATAACTTGCCCGAACGTTTCGACCTCTCTTATATAGGGTCGGACAATGAGAAACATCGCCCTGTCATGGTACACCGCGCTCCTTTTGGCTCTATGGAACGTTTTGTTGCAGTGCTGCTTGAACATTGCGCCGGAGAATTTCCATTGTGGTTGGCTCCAGACCAGGCCATCATATTGCCTGTAAGTGAGAAATATTCCGATTATGCTAATGAAGTGCAATCGTATCTGAAGAAATTAGACATTCGAGTCTTGATTGACGAAAGAAACGAGAAGATTGGACGAAAGATCCGTGACGCAGAAATGAAGAAATGCCCATATATGCTTATAGTTGGTGAACGTGAGGCAGAAAACAAGACTTTGTCGGTGCGTCGTCACGGACAAATTGACGAGGGCTCAATGTCATTGGATGCTTTCGCCGAATTGATAAACAACAAGATTAAGGAAGAACAAAAAATCAAATAATACAGAATTATTAATTAAAGATAGGAGATTAAAGTCATAGCAACAATTCCACAGAAGGGCAGACCTTCACCACAAAAGCCTCAGGGTCGAAACGACAAGCAAGACCATCCTCATCGTGTGAATGAGGAGATAAAAGCACCTATGGTACGCCTTGTTGGCGAGGGTGTTGAGACAAACATATATTCTATACGCGAGGCTTTAAGAATAGCCGAGGAGCTGGAAATGGATTTGGTTGAGATATCTCCCGATGCCAACCCGCCGGTTTGCAAAGTGATGGACTATAAGAAATTTCTGTTCGACCAAAAGAAAAAACAGAAAGAAATAAAGTCAAAAGCTACCAAGGTTGTTGTAAAGGAGATAAGGCTTAGCCCTCAGACTGACGACCATGACTTCGAGTTCAAGTTGAACCATGCAAAACGTTTCTTGCAGGAAGGCGCTAAGGTTCGTGTCGAGGTGTTCTTCAGAGGTCGCTCCATAGTGTATAAGGACCAAGGCGAGATAATGCTTTTGAAATTTGCTCAGGAACTTGAGGAATATGGAAAGGTTGAGGCTATGCCAAAGCTGGAAGGCAAGAGAATGCTTATGATGGTATCCCCAAAGACACTGAAGAAATAAAAAAGTAAACAATACACAAATTACTAAAATAAACTACAAAATGCCAAAGATGAAGTCAAAGTCCGGTGCAAAAAAACGCTTTCAGCTTACCGGCACTGGAAAACTCAAAAGGAAGCATGCTTATCATGGCCACATTCTGACCAAGAAAAGCCAGAAGAGAAAACGTAATCTCGACCACTCGGCTATCGTTGAGAAAGCTGACGAGAAGAATATCAAAAAAATGCTTCAACTGTAATTAATTTAATGTTTAACTTTGTATCAGCAGAAAAGTTCTCGAAAGGGCGAGGCGCTGAACGAAAAACTAAAAAGAAATGACAAGATCAGTAAATGCAGTTGCTTCAAGAGCAAGACGCAAAAAAATTCTGAAGAAAACCAAGGGTCAGTTCCGTACAAGAAAAAATGTTTGGACTGTAGCTAAAAACTCTTACGAAAAAGGTCAGACCTATGCATATCGTGACCGTCGTAACAAAAAACGTGAATTCCGTGCATTGTGGATCGTGCGTATCAACGCAGCTGTTCGCGAATATGGAATGTCATACAGCGTATTTATGGACAAACTTAACAAGAGCGGCATCGAAATCAACCGTAAGGTGCTTGCCGACCTTGCTTTGAACAACCCTGAAGCATTCAAGGCAATAGTAGAGAAAGTGAAGTAATTGTTACTTCTTGCTTTGCGAGAAAAAGCGACTGCAAATTGTCAGCCGCTTTTTTTTGTGTGTAAAATTTGACCCATTGAGGCATTGTATGCTCAAAATGCCACGCAATTTGACTCGTACGCCCATCATTTTGCATTATTTTTGCTTAAAAACTGCTATTTTTGCACTTCAATTGTCAAATATAGCAAACAAGATATATGAGTAACGAAGACTTATCCAAGAAAACCACTGTAAACATACAGGAGAAAGCCAATCTTATCTGGGCAATAGCCGACAAACTGGTAGGAACCTACAAACCGCACGAATACGGAAACGTGGTGCTGCCAATGTGCGTCATCAAGCGTTTCAGCGATGTGCTCGCATCCACCAAGCAGAAGGTGTTGGATACAAATGCCCAATTGGATAAGCGTGGCATTGCTGTTAAAGCAGGTTTCCTCACCAAAGCGTCTGGTTACGATTTCTATAATCTTTCACCCTTCACTCTGGAAGGTCTGCTCTCTGATGCCGACAACATCGCCGACAACTTCCGCTCCTATCTCAACCACTTCTCC
>JAZLGA010000017.1:0-38554 GCA_045616045.1 Bacteroidales bacterium
ACAGACACATTGCAAGCATCAACGAAAAGCGTAGTGAACCAATACGTTGGAAATACTTCCAATATCTCAGTCTTCTCTTCACGGAGATTTATCTCGACCGTTATTTCACCAACAAAGAGAAACTCCTGAACGACATAAACGACTTCAAGACACTGAAGTTCGATACTGACCCAACGACATTTCACGGGCTGTCCGAAATGACCATGGCCGACCTGAACAAGCTGGCTTTCTGGAGTGCGACAGGTTCGGGTAAGACACTGTTGATGCACGTAAATCTGCTGCAGTTTCAGCACTATGCAAAGAAGCACAACAAGAGCATCAACCACACGTTGCTGATTACGCCTAACGAAGGGTTGACCAATCAGCACCTCGATGAGTTTGATAAGAGTGGCATTGATTCGCACGTCTTCAATAAACAACAGGCTTCAGGCTTGTTCGGTAAACAGGGTATTGACGTGCTTGAAATCACCAAACTTGCAGATTCAGACGGTGACAAAACGGTTGCAGCAGATTTCTTTGAAGGTGACAATCTCGTATTTGTTGACGAAGGACACAGAGGAAGCAGTGGTGACGCATGGAAATCAAGACGTGACAAACTCTGTTCTGAAGGATTCTGCTTTGAATATAGTGCAACTTTTGGTCAGGCAATCAAGAAGGACAGAAATCTGTTGGAGGAATACGCTAAGGCTACACTCTTCGATTACTCTTACCGTTACTTCTACAATGACGGATATGGCAAGGATTATCAGATCCTTAACCTCAATTCTACTTGGAATGACATTGTTCTGACGAGATACTTGACAGCGTGCCTACTGAACTTCTATGAGCAGTTGAAGTTGTTCAAGGATAACAGAGGCGCACTGAAACCGTTCATGATAGAGAAACCATTGGCGGTATTCGTTGGCGGTTCGGTGAATGCCGACAAGTCAATCGGTACGCAGGAAGTCAGCGATATTGTCTTTATCCTGAAGTTCTTCCAACAATTCATTTCTAACACTGGCGAGGCTATCGAGAACATTGAAAGCATTCTGAAGAATTCTGACGGATTGGTTGACGTGGGCAACAGACCTATCTTTACACGCTCGTTCAAGTATTTGCGTAATCAGCACGGACTGACAGCACAGGAAGTATATCAGGATATGCTTTCTCTGATATTCAACAGCAGTATCTCAGGCGCACAACTTCACCTCGACAATCTCAAAGGCAAGGATGGTGAGATTGGTTTGCGCATCGGTACCGGTGAATACTTCGGCATCATCAACGTAGGTGACAGCGGCACATTGGCAAAACGCTGTGAGGCTGAAGGTATCAGCACCATGACCAAGGACTTCACAGAGCGTTCACTGTTTGCCACCATCAACAAACCTGAATCCTCTCTGAACGTCCTGATTGGCTCGAAGAAGTTCACTGAAGGTTGGTCTTCATGGCGTGTCAGCACTATGGGATTGCTGAACGTGGGCAAGTCTGAAGGCAGTCAGATTATTCAGTTGTTTGGTCGTGGTGTACGTCTGAAGGGATATAAGCACTCTCTGAAGCGTACTTCAAAACTTGATTCTTCGCTTACACCCCCTTCTGCTCCAAAGTATATACAGAACCTCGAAACGCTTCATATATTCGGTATCAAAGCGGACTATATGGACGAGTTCAAGAAGTATCTCGAAGAGGAAGGTCTTCCAACCAACGATTCTGACTTCAAGGAATTTGATATTCCGATTATGCCTATTGTGAACCTCAGCGCAAAGAAGTTGAAGTATCTCAGAGTGAAGGAAGGTAAGGACTTCAAGCGTGAAGAGGTGGTAAGGATTGTTCCTGATATGCTGCCATACACACCTGTTACATTGGATTACTACCCAAAGATTCAGGCGATGCGTAGTCAGAAGAGCGTATTGGATGACATTGACGGTGTACGCAATGAAGGCAAACTGTCAGAACAGCACCTTGCATTCGTGGATTGGAATCAGGTCTATTTTGCTCTGATTGACTTCAAGAACGAACACAGTTGGTATAATCTGAACCTGTCTGTTGAAATAATCAAGGAGATTGCATATAAGACAGATTGGTATAAACTCTTCATACCTCAACCTGATTTGGAGTTCACTGACTTCAACCGCTGTGTGACGCTGTGGCAAGAGGTTCTGACAGCACTGTTGAAGGGTTATATTGAGAAGGCGTATAACAACGCTAAGAGCAAGTGGATGAGCAATAACGTAGAGGTTGCTTATCTCGATGCGTCACACCCTAACTTTGAGGCAGAATATAAGATTGTTATTCATAAGGATTTGGAAGACTTCTACGGTAAGATAGAGGAACTGAAGAATGCACTTGCTAACAATACGTTCTCGAAGACTATACAGGTGGCACAAACTCCAAATGCTTTTGATGCACTGTATATTGCAGGTCACTTGTATCAACCTCTTCTGTACTTAGACGAGAAGCGATATAAGCACCCTGAGATTGGCAATCTGATTGAGATTAAGCCTGTGCAGTTGAATCAGGGTGAGCGTGACTTTGTATGTGACATTCAGAGATACTTCGACAACAATCCTGAGTTCTTTGCAGATAAGAAACTGTTCCTGTTGCGCAATAAGAGCAAGAAGGGTATTGGATTCTTTGATGCAACGGGATTCTACCCTGACTTTATCGTATGGGTGATTGTTGGTGAACATCAATACGTTTCATTCGTTGACCCAAAGGGTATCTCTCATATCAATGGCTTCAGCAATCCAAAGATTGCACTGCATAAGGTGATACGTGAAGAGATTGAACCTAAGTTGAAAGATCCTGACATCTCTCTGAGCAGTTTCATTATCTCTAATACACCATTTTCGGCAGTCAAGCATTGGGTTGACTTCAATGATGACGAAAGGTCGTGCAAACGAGAGCAGAGACAAGCCTGTTTGGATATGCCGAGTGCAGCCGACATTCTTCAAATGAGAAGTGTTGAACAGTTGAAGCAGTTCAATCAGCACAACGTATTGTTCCAAAACGACCAAAAGGATATGTATGTGAAGATGATGATTGAGACGATGCTGAACGTGTGATTCAGACGGTCAGAAATGATATAATTGACATTATTGCTGCTTGCCGCAAGAAAAAGGAAAATGATATTTGTGAGTGTTTGATAGTCAACACATCGTTTGTTGCGAAACTTATGCCGACTGATAAAACACTTGCCCAACGCGGTTGATGTGGTCGCCTATGGGGGTGTTGATAGTTTTGTCGTAGTTGAGCAGGTCAACGGAATAGAGTAGTTCCAAGTCGTCTATCTCGGTCAATATTTTGATTAACTGGCTGTAATCCAAGCCATCTCCTATGGCTACAAGGTCAATGTCGGAGCCTTCGCGGTAATTGCCCTTTGCTCTTGAACCGAAAATAAGCACCTTGCTTATGTTCGCATGGCGACTGAACACCCCTTGCAATTCTCTAATCACACTATCACTTAGGCCAAATTTCATAGTTGGGTGTATTCATTGTTTTGGGAAAGAATATCTAATTTGTCATCCAATGTTTTTAGCAGTTTTGCATATTGGCTGAAGATGAGCTTGATAATCGCATCGGCATCGTCTTCGTTATAAACGTGGCTTAATGTGTTGCGCGACTTTGCCATTTGTCTCCATCCATCGTGGTCGGAGATGAGGCCGTCTTCGAAAGCCATCTTCAAAGTGCCATTTGGGCCCGTCATGAACTCATATCCTTTATATGTCAACAGGTCTTGCATTACTTTCCATGCCAACTCAAAGGTGTATTCAAACCGTTGCAATACACCTTCTTGCTCAAGTTCAGACAAGTCATCGGCTTTTTTGCCATTTTCTGTCACAGAAACGAGTCTTTGGCAGGCTTTATGGTAGTTGGAGTAACGCTGTAGCCATCGTACGTCGGATTGTTGTTCCATTTTTAACTATATGTATAATTTTCTGCAAATATAAAAAAACATATCGTAACACGATATGTTTTTTAGGATTTGCAATTAATGGACGAACATTTTTGCACGCCCTTTGTTGTTCTCATTTCAGGTATTTATCCAACCAGTTGTAGAACCTGCGTTGCCACAGTATTCCGTTTTGTGGTTTCAGCACCCAGTGGTTCTCGTCGGGGAAGTAGAGGAACTCGGCATCGATTCCGCGAAGCACTGCTGCGTTGTAGGCCTGCATGCCTTGGGTGAAGCAGATGCGGTAGTCGTTCCCGCCGTGAACGACAAGGATGGGAGCAGTCCATTTGTCAACAAAGAGGTGTGGTGAGTTGGCGTAGCTCTTGCGTACGGTGGGGTTGTTCCTGTCCCAGAATGGGCCGCCAAGATCCCAATTGACGAACCACATTTCTTCTGTTTCGAGATATTGTGCGTCAAGATTGAACATCCCGTCGTGGGCGATGAGAGCCTTGAATCGTCCATCGTGGTGTCCTGCGAGCCAATATACGCTATATCCGCCAAAACTTGCGCCTACTGCGCCAAGACGGTTCTCGTCGATATAGGGTTCTTTTTTCATTTCGTCGATGGCACTCAGATAGTCTTTCATGCACTGTCCGCCATAGTCGCCGCTTATCTCTTCAAGCCATTCCTGACCGAAGCCAGGTAGTCCGCGACGATTGGGTGCGACGATGATGTAGTCGTTGGCAGCCATCATCTGGAAGTTCCATCTGTATGACCAGAACTGGCTCACGGTGCTTTGCGGACCGCCTTCGCAGTAGAGCAGGGCAGGGTATTGTTTGTTTTTGTCGAAATGAGGCGGATATATCACCCAAGTGAGCATGTCTTTGCCGTCGGTGGTCTTTATCCAGCGTTCTTCGACCTCGCCCATGGTGAGCTGTGCAAAGATGTCGTCGTTGACGTGTGTTAACTGTGTCGCCTCGCCATTTGCGGGGTTCACGCTGAACAGCTCGGTGGGATGGCTCATCGACTGGCGGCTTGCTATAAGTTTGTCGCCGGCAGCGGCAACAGAGATGTAGTTGTGCTTGCCTTCGGTGAGTTTCTTTATCTCGCCATTTCCGACATTCAGTGAATAGAGTTGGTCGGTGGCGCAGATGTCGCTAACAAAATATAGGGTCTTGTTGTCATTAGCCCAGCTGAAACCGGTGCAGCATTGGTCGAACTTGGCCGAGAAGTCGGTCTTTTCGCCTGTCTCAAGGTTCATCACGAGGAGGCGTTGTTTGTCGGCTTCATATCCGTCGCGATTCATGCTTTCCCAAGCCATCCATTTGCCGTCGGGCGAGATGACAGGGTTGAGGTCGTAGCCCGTCATGCTTTCGGTGAGGTTCTTGCACTCGCCGCTTTGGATGATGTATTGGTAGATGTCGGAGTTAGTTGAGAGGGCGTAGTCCTTGCCGACTTTCTTACGGCAGCAATACACGAAGCTCTTGCTGTCGGGCAGCCATTGTATCTGCTCCATTCCTCCGAAGGGACGCAGAGGCGACTCCCATTGCTCTCCAGCCATGGCGTCGAAGGCGTTTTCTATCTTGCCGCTGCTGAAGTTGCCCACGAAGATGTGTCCGTAGGTGTCAACCCAGTGGTCCCAATGGCGATACATAAGGTCGTTGTTGATACGTCCCGACGAGAGTGGCAGGTCGGGGTAGATGTCGGCAACGGTCTCTTTCAGCTTCACCTCTTTGGTGAAAAGCACTTGGGCGCAGTCGGGCGAATATAGGAAGCCGTTTATGTCGTCAGTCTCGTTCGAGACGCATTGGCGTTCTGTACCGTCAGGGTTGACCTCCCAGAGCTGCATGATGCCTTTGTCGTCGGCACAGAGGAAACCTATCTTCTTTCCGTCGGGACGCCATTGCGGACTGTATTCGCTGTCGTTGGCACCCGTAAGCTCCTTGTTGTCGCTGCCGTCGGCATTCATTATATATAAGGTGGAGCTGCTGCGGTTCTCGGCCACACTGTAGTAAGTGACGTTATACACAATTTTTGAGTTGTCGGGCGATACGGAGCTTTCGCCGATGCGACCCATAGCCCAAAGCACCTCGGGGGTCATGATGTCGGAGGCGAGTTGAAGCTGAGCAGTGCCAATCTTCTGTTTCATTTCCTTTTTGTTTTCTGTTTTTGTCTCATTTTCTGGTTTTTGCGTGTTGCATGATACAATAGAACAAGTAATCATAGCTAGCAGGAATAATTTGTATTTTTTCATGATAATTAAAAATTAGTCAGTAAAATTAGAGAATATTATCGTTCATGATGAAATTAATCAAATAATTTGTTTCAGATTGCCTCAATATGGTAAATCAAATTCTCGGGAATCTGTTTTTGTTCAATGAACATGGTCATGTAAACGGGTAGGTGAACGGCTTTCCCTTTGACGGAGACATTTTCGTTTTGTAGGATGATGCCTTGGGGAATGCCATAGTCTTCGTTTGTCAACAGATGCGTCATGGAGACGTGGCGGATATAGTCTTTACCGGATTTTACCTCAATGGGAAGCAATGCTCCATCGTGCTCGATCATGAAGTCAATCTCACCATTTCTCTTGCTGTTGTAATAAAAAAAGTCGAAATTATGCGCTGTTAGTTCTTGGGCAACAAAATTCTCATAAACGGCTCCATAGTTGATGTTGACTTCGCCTTGCAAGATTTTAAGTTGCAATTCGTTTGCATACATGGAGCAAAGAAGACCTATATCGTTCAAGAACAGCTTGAACAAATTGCGAGACTTGGAAAGCATCAGCGGCAGCTTTGGCTCGCTGGCACAATAGGTTGGCAAGGCGACACCTGCATCTCTCTTTCACCAAACGCTTGCCGGTCAATACCGAAAGGCCACGCAATAGGTTCTTGACATTCGCCGTTTGTTCAAATAGATGTTGGGCATCTTTGTTCTCCAAAAAGTTGATTTCGACAAAAGACGAGGTGTTTTCTTTCAAGATTTTACGAATCGTGTATGTTTTGCCAACTTGTCTCGCTCCAGTGATTAACAAGGCTTTTCTTGAAGATGAATTGAGCCATTTGTTTATGTTTTTTTCTATCTTTCTGTAAATCATAGCCATAAATATTGAAACGTCCGTTTTTTGGCAATATGCTATGTCGGAAATTGTGTTTTTTCCGATATGCACCAAACCTACAGCCTCAAATATGCCAAGTTGTGTGCTGTATTTTACAAACCAATACTCGTTTCTATCATTCTTTCAGCTCCACATGGAACACATCTGGGTCGTCGGGGTCGTCGAACACCTCGGAGGTGTAGAACGAGCCTCGCTTGCCGTCTTCCTCGAAGAGGATGAGTGTCACCTTCTCGAAGTGGATGGGCTGTCCGCTGTCGCTAAGACGTTGAATGTCGGCTTCTTTCAGGCCTTCCTTGCGCATCATCTTGAGCATCATGGCCAAGTCAATGTCAACATTGATAAATATCTCTTCGTTGTTGTATTCAAAGTCTATACATACCAGTCCGGTAGTATAAAGAAGGAAATTGTTAACCTCTATTTTTTTCATTTGAGCAAAAAAGATGTCATTAGGTGGGTTCTATAAATTGATTTCCAGTGATCTTGAGCCGGTTTTCGAGCAGATTGCTGCGCAGAAAGAGGGCGCATAGCGGGCTGTGCAACAGATTGATAAACAGCAAGATGCCGAAAAGCTGCCAAAAGCGCGGAAAAGAAATTTTATATTTGTCATATCATTTGTATTTTATTTCGTTGAATTTATAGAACCAACCATTAATAAATAGGTCAAATCAGGTCGTTTCAAACATAGAAATGCGCAAAGCGGACTGAAGTTGTTTTAAGCCGCTTTGCGTAGTTATGTCACAAGTCAGAATGGCAGGTCATCGCCGTTGTCAGTGCTTTCAAAGAAGTTGACGTTGTCGTTTGGATTGATTGTGTTGTCGGCTGGTGGAGTTTGATGCATGCCTTGAGGTTGCTGCGAAACTGGTGATGCCTGTTGTGCCATGTTGTCTATGCGCCATGCCCTTGCATCGGTGTACCATTTGCCGTTGAATTCGCGTGATTCAAGTCTGAACTGTATTTTCACATTTTGTTCGGGCTGAAGGTTTTGTGCTTCTACAGCCTGGTCACCCCAGCACTGGAGGCAGACGGTCTTGGGATATTGCTCGTCGGTTTGTATGATGAGCTCCTGTTTGCGCCATGGACCGTTTGCGCCTTGTCCTTCAATAAAATTGCCTAATTTGATTACTTTACCTGTTATTTCCATTTTGATATACTTTTTTAGATTGCAAAGTTATGAAATAATCGGGCTGAAAGCCGAGATTATGAAGAAAAAGTTTTTGTCAGAGAAGATTGTTTATAATCTTCGGACTAATCAAAGAAAAAGTTGGATTTTTCTATCTTGTTGAACAGTTTGGGGTTGCGGACCATATTAAGCACTTCAGCCAAATGCTCTTGTTTCAAGTGACCAAACACACTTGTTCGTCCTTTGTGAATGCTTCCGTATAGTTTTGTACTATTTTGGGTGATGATGTTCGTTGCGTTCAAAAACGAATCGTAACGGAGAAAACAATAGTCATTCATTTTTAAAAGGATATTGCATGGCTATTTGGCCATCCTTGTTTCCGGTGGCACTGTTGATGTTTGAAATGGCGAATGAGATGTTATGTGGCTGGCGTTGTGCAAAACAAAAAGAGCCTAAACTCTGATTTTCAACGAGTTAAGGCTTGATTGTGTAGCCCATAGCGGAATCGAACCGCTGTTTCCAGAGTGAGAATCTGACGACCTAGCCTCTAGTCGAATGGGCCAAAAAAAAGGTTCGTGAGTGAACCTCTTCTTTTTTTTGTGAACCAGGAGGGACTCGAACCCCCAACCGTCTGATCCGTAGTCAGAAACTCTATCCAATTAAGCTACTGGTCCTTGTCATATTTGACGCTGCAAAATTACGTTTTTTTTTGATACCTCAAACAAAAAAATGCTTTTTTTTTGTTATTATGCATAATATATTGCTATTCAAAATGTTACAAAACGTCAGAATTGTTTATTCTGAACAGTTCGCTTACTTTTAGGGGCTTGAAGTATTCTTCGATGCTGCCATTGGCAATCAAATTGTCAGGTGTGCCGTTTAGCAAAGGCCTGTTGTGAGCCACTATCCACAGAGTATCACAATAGCGCATGACAAGTTCCAAGTCGTGCGAACTGAATAGAATGGTTTTTCCTTTTTCTCTGGCAAGCATTATGAGAAGACGAATGAGTTCTATCTTGCTGGGATAGTCAAGGAAAGCCGAAGGTTCGTCAAGAAATATGATGGGAGTGTCTTGCACCAAAGCCTTCGCAATCATTACTTTCTGTTTCTCGCCGTCGCTCAAAGCATTGAAATTGCGTTCACGCAGATGTCCGATGCCTATTGTACTGAGGCTTTGTGAGATAATCTCTTCGTCCTCGTCACGCAACTTGGCAAGAAGTCCCAATTGTGGATAACGTCCCGAAGACACGATGTCGCTCACCCTCAAGAAGATGTCGTCGGGTTTTTCGGTTAGTACTATGCTGAACAGCGATGCCCTTTGTTTTGCATCATATTGTCCCAAAGGCTTGCCAAAGAAGCGTATTGTGCCGCTAATGGGAGGGAGAGAGGCTGTGAGTGTCCTGAAAAGCGTTGTCTTGCCAGAGCCATTGGGGCCGGCTAATGCCACCACGCTGCCTTCAGTCATTTGTGCCGTGACTGGGGGCAGGATACCGATGCCCTTATGGCCTATAACGAGGTCGTTGATTTCAATTGCTGTATTCATTTTTGCAATACTTTTTGCCTGTAAAAAATGACCCATATCACTATTTGGTTCCGACCAAAATGCTTGTCTACAAGAAAGGAAACTGTTTCATGCCCAACGACGAGAATGTACCCGTGCCCAAAATGACAAAACCGAGAACGCACTCTTCGTTTGTTTTTAGTCCATGTCACGTTCAAGGATGAGTATTGCCGAAGCCGGCACTATGAAAAACTTCTCGTCATGGTAACTTATTTCGATGGCGTCCTTTTGCAGGAAAAGAGCCATGTCACCTTCTCTGGCTTGGTTTTGTATGTATTTTGGGGTATCGTTGTCCTGTTTCCAAGGCTCGTCTTCTGAAGAAGAAGGTGAGAAAGGTATTCCAGGTCCGCATTTCACCACATAACCGCTCTGTACTATTTCCTTTTCGGCATAGCCGGCAGGCAGAAGAAGTCCGGACTTGGTCTTGTCGGGCATGGTCTTGGGTTTTACCAAAACCCTGTCGCCCACGACAATAAGTCGGTTAAGAAAATATTTGTTCATATTGATTGTCTTTTGTTTTGTCAAATCAAACCCTTCAGCCGCTCTCGTCAATTATTCCGCAAAATTACAAAAAGTTTCGTGTTGGTGTGCCATGTCGCAAAAATAGGTTATCTTTGCACCTTAAATATAAAAACCAAAGAGATGGGATTCTTTTATATACACAAGCCACGCAAGTACAACTACATTCCCCGTTACTACAATCCCTGCAAAGAGGAGTGGGAACGCAAGAAAGCCGCCGCGGGTCTTGGCAGTGAATTAAGCCATGAAGACAAACTGCGCATGCAGATGCGTAGCCGTTGGAGTGCCCCCAAGAACGAAGAAAGTTCCACCGACAGAAACATTAGGATTGTGAAGCGTATAGTAGTAGGCGTGTTCATTGTCTTGATGATATATTTCATTTTCTGCACACCATTGCTCAATAACCTTGTTGCCGGCATGATGAGCAAATAAAAGATGGCTTATGTCGTTGGATATCATTAAGTTGCTTCCAGACTCTGTTGCAAACCAGATAGCGGCAGGCGAGGTTATACAACGTCCCGCTTCAGCTGTGAAAGAGATGCTTGAGAACTCTCTTGATGCGGGTGCAACACAGATTGACCTTGTCATCAAAGACGCCGGCAAGACCATGATAATGGTCGTTGACAACGGCTGTGGCATGTCGGAGACCGATGCCAGACTTTGTTTTGAGCGCCATGCCACCTCAAAGATAAAAGAGGCAAACGACCTTTTTGCAATACGGACAATGGGCTTCCGCGGTGAGGCTTTGGCAAGTATTGCCGCCATAGCACAAGTCGAACTCAAGACACGACGCAAAGAGGACGAGTTCGCCGTCAAAATAGTCAACGAAGGCTCTGTAGTGAAGGAACAGACTATAGTGTCGGGGCCAATAGGCACAACACTGACTGTGAAAAACCTGTTTTTCAATGTTCCTGCCAGACGCGGGTTCCTGAAATCTGCCACTGTCGAGTTGAGACACATCATTGAGGTCTTCAACCGTGTGACAATGATGAATCCCGAAGTGGGTTTTACATTGACATCCGATGGGAAGGAGATATGCCATCTCTATCCCGGCAACCTCAGACAACGCATTGTAAGCCTGATGGGTAATGTATATGAAGAAAGACTGCTGCCTGTAAGACAGGAGACCGAAAACATAAAGATAAACGGCTTTATAGTCAAATCGGAATACTCAAAGAAAACACGTGGAGACCAGTATTTCTTCGTCAACAAGAGATATGTAAAGCATCCATATCTAAACCATGCCGTAGAAGGGGCATATATGGAGATGATACCCAAAGACAATTATCCTGGCTATTTCATCAATATCGACATTGACCCATCTCAAATCGACATAAACATACACCCCACAAAGACGGAAGTCAATTTTCTTGACGTGAGCCTCGTCTATGCTGTCATGCACGCAGCAGTGCGTAAAGCCATCGGTAAACACAACCTCTCATCGCAAATCGACTTTGACAATCCGTCAGAACCCAACATCGACTTCGGCAAAGTGGCGTCGCCTTTAACACCTTTCTTTACGCCATTAGAACAAAAACAGTCACAGTTCAATCCTTTTAGAGATCCTGACTCATACACCAAAAGCGAAAAAGTGGGCGACGATTGGCGAAGACTTTATGGAGAACGCATTGACGAGCCCAAGGGAGGACAAAACGACAGTCTTGTTGATGAAGACGACATTAACGACCTGTTGAGGGGAATAAATTTGGAGAAAAAGCAGAACATGTCATGCATGCAAATCAACAATGACTCGTACATTGCTGTCTCCACCGATTCTGGCCTTTACATCATAGACCAACATGCTGCCCATGAGAGGATTTTGTTTGAGAAATATCTTAAAATGATGGAGACTGCGGCAAACACTCCATCCCAACAGGAACTTTTTCCACAGCCACTTTCCTTGACGCAAAACGACATGTCGCTGCTAAAGGAGATCTTGCCCGATATGGAAAAGTTGGGATTTGTCCTGCAACAAGCCTCACCTACGTCATTCATGATAATGGGAACGCCTGCCGATATTGACGACAAAGACCCTGTCGCCATCATCGAACAGATGCTAGAAAACCAAAAACGAAATGCCAAAGATGTCAGCATAACACGAAAACTCAATCTCGCATTAACAATGGCTGTCCTGCTTTCTGTCAAAGAAAAGACAAAACTTGCTGACGACGAGATGCAGGCTATTGTCAACCAATTGTTTGGTAGTAGTGTGCCCGAATTTTCGCCTTCTGGAAAGAAAATCATGGTGAAGATTCTCAACGACGAAATCATTAATATGTTCGACTAAAACAATCGTATTTATGGAACAACGTTTCAGCCCTAACGGCTTCTCAATGTTACCCGTGGTGGTTAAGAACTTGCTGATAATAAACGTATTGGCATTTTTGAGTTCATATACGCTCACTCGTTTTGGCATAGACCTTAACGACCTTTGTGGACTTCATTTCTTCAAGGCATCGGGTTTCAGGCCATACCAACTTTTGACTTACATGTTCATGCATGCCAATTTTGCACACATCTTCTTCAACATGTTTGCCCTTTGGATGTTTGGCAATGTCCTTGAAAACATGTGGGGCCCCAAGCGTTTTCTTGTTTTCTATCTGGTGTGCGGGATAGGTGCCGGATTGACACAGGAACTGGTTCAATACATACAATACGCCACTCAACTTGCACAATATGAGCAGGTCAACCTTGGTGGTACTGTGGTGAGTATGGACACATACCTCAACATGATGACTACCGTTGGTGCTTCAGGTGCCGTTTATGGCATTTTGCTTGCCTTCGGCATGACGTTTCCCGACTCGCTCATCTACATCTATTTTGCCATACCCATCAAAGCCAAGTGGTTTGTGGCGCTGTATGCTGTGATAGAATTAGTTAGTGGTCTTGGCGTGACAGGAGGCGACAATGTAGCACACTTTGCACACCTCGGCGGCATGCTGTTCGGCTTGATACTTATTCTGCTCTGGAGAAAAAAACAAAAATATTACTGATGCCCATATACTATAACAACGGATTATCAATGAGTCTCGGCCAAAGGCTGAGAGTGATGTGGGACAAACAGCGAGCCTTGTCTGTATTGCTGTTGATTAATTTAGTCGTATTTGCTTGTGTGAGACTCGCCGGATTGGTGATGTGGCTCTTTAACTTGGGCAGTGTTGACATTTGCGTCAATGAGTATCTGGCTCTTCCTGCCTCATGGTCTGTGTTTGCCAGTCACCTCTGGACTGCAATGACATACATGTTTTTAAGCAATAATATATGGCAGCTGATTTTCAATGTATGGCTTGTTGTCTATGGTAGCCGTTTGCTTAGCGGCATCTTGGACGAAAGGCATCTTGTCGCCATATATGTGCTTGGTGGACTTGTAGGAGCGGTTTTCTTCATTGCTGCATACAAGTTCTTTCCTGTTCTTGAGTCACGTGCTACAACTGATATTGTGCAAGGTGCGACTGCGGCTGCAATGGCAATACTTGCCGCTGCTGCGACTGCAAAGCCAGACCATAACGTATCTTTATTTTTCATAGGGTCGATAAACATCAAATGGATATTGGGTGTCGTTGTTGCCATCGACTTGTTGAGTTTCACGACATCGGTGCCTGGCGAGTGCATTAACCATGCAGGAGGGATTTTCCTTGGTTTCGTTTATGCACTGATAATGAAAAAAGGCGACATACACTGGGCCAATAAAGGAAACGAAAAAGAATATACACCATACGAGGAAGTAAACACTGACAAGGGACGAAGACAACCCATTAGCGATGATGAGTTTAATCGTCGCCGCGCTCAAGAGGAACGTGACATAGACGCCATTCTCGACAAACTCTCTAAATATGGTTATTCATCACTGACAGAAGACGAGAAGCACTTTTTGTTCGAACAAAGCAAAAAATGAAGGATAAGAAAAGCATAACACGACGTATCATATCATCCATAGTCGCTATTGTGGCCATAATAGGCACTGTAATGGCTTGTATGAGTTGTGTGTGCTGTCTTGTCAGACCCGATGCCATGCCGGCACTTCAGTTTTTCGGCATAGCATTCTGGCCTATACTGGCCTTCAATGCAATAATGATGGTTGCCCTGACCATATTGCGTTCAAAAAAATCATTCATTTCAATTTTGGCATTGCTGATATCGCTTCCGGGACTGTTCAAGTCTTATTCGTTTGGAAACGAAATCGACGAAGACGGCATCAAGGTGATGAGTTATAATGTCCATATATTTCAGGACATCAGCGACAAGAGAAAAGCAAAGGCTTTCGTTGACGACATCGTGGAAATGATACGCAAAGAATCGCCCGATGTGTTGTGCTTTCAAGAATTTTCGTCTTACATAAGCCAAAAAAGTAGGGTTTATTGCATAAATAAATTTGCGGCCGATGTAGGATATAAGCATATTTACTATAATGACAGAAACAATAACCTTGGACGCAATGTCATTTTTTCAAACTATCCAATGAAAGCCTTGTCATCAAACCTTAGCAGCAATGAAGGCAACGTAAATGGAATAATGGTAGAGGTTGACGCGGGTGAAAAGGGAAAGTTTGCCGTAGCCGACGTGCACCTGCTTTCCTTTAAGATTACCGACAAGGAACTGAATGAACTTCTGAAAAAGAACGACAATATTGATGTGTCCAAACAGGCTGGAAAGTCTTTGTATCTCAAAATGAATTATGCTTTCAAGCAACGCTCTGCTGATGTTGCCGACATGCTTTCTGTGATGTCAAAAGAGAAAATGCCCATGATAGTGTGTGGTGATTTCAACGACACGCCGACCTCGTATGTTTGCCAAACCATGATAAAGGCTGGTTTTGACGACGCTTTCATAAAATCGGGCAGGGGTGCAGGTTCCACCTATCTGGGTAGGATACCATGGCTACGTATCGACTACTTCTGGATAAACACACTAATAAACTCGTTGAGTTATAAGAGAATAGAATTTAATGGCTCTGACCATTATCCTATTATGATGAAGTTTTTGGTTAACAATAACGGGATGTAGGTGATGATTTTCAAATTAGTTTCAGATTTTAAGCCCACAGGTGACCAGCCAGATGCAATAAAACAACTTGTTGAAGGTTTGGAACGAGGCGACATGGCCCAGACACTTCTTGGAGTGACAGGTTCGGGAAAGACATTTACCGTGGCCAATGTGTTGGCACAACTAAACCGTCCAGTTCTGGTGTTAAGCCATAACAAGACCCTTGCAGCACAACTTTACACCGAATTCAAACAGTTTTTCCCGGAAAATCTGGTTCAATATTTTGTCTCATATTACGACTATTACCAGCCCGAAGCGTTCATTCCGGCGACAAACACCTATATTGAGAAAGACCTCTCAATAAACTCAGAGATAGAGAAGATGCGTCTTAGCACCACTTCGGCTCTTCTTTCAGGTCGTCGTGATGTTATTGTGGTGTCGTCTGTGTCTTGCTTGTATGGCATTGGAAATCCCGATGATTTTGGAAAGAACGTGGTTTGTCTCGCCAAAGGCGAACACTCAGACAGAGACGATGTCGCAAGGACTTTGATTAACGCCCTATACACACGAAATGAGATAGACTTCACACAAGGCAAATTCAGAATAAAAGGAGACACATTGGATGTTTTCCCAGCATACGCCGACATCGCCTATCGCATTGAATTCTGGGACGATGAGGTAGAAGAGATTTCCAGCATAGACCCTCTGACAGGACAAGGCATTGAGCGGTTGGACAAGGTGACAGTCTTTCCAGCCAACATATTCGTCACTTCACAAGACAAACTGCATCAGGCTGTAAGGGAAATTGAAGACGACATGTTCAAGCAGGTTGAATATTTCCGTGAGATAGGCAAGAACCTGGAGGCAAAAAGACTTGAAGACCGTGTTCGCTATGACATCGAGATGATGAAGGAATTGGGCTACTGCTCTGGCATTGAGAACTATTCGCGCTATTTTGACGGACGCAATCCAGGAACACGCCCCTTCTGTCTGCTTGATTATTTTCCTGACGATTTTATTACTGTCATAGACGAGAGTCATGTCACGGTTCCGCAGATTCGTGGCATGCATGGTGGCGACAGGTCACGCAAGCAGACCTTGGTGGAATATGGTTTCCGGCTGCCTTCGGCACTTGACAACCGTCCTTTGCAATTTGACGAGTTTGAGGCTCTTACTGGCCAAAAACTTTATGTCAGCGCTACACCGGCAGAATATGAGCTGCAACAGAGCGAAGGAGTCTTTGTTGAACAACTTATACGCCCAACAGGTCTTCTGGATCCTGAGATAGAAGTTCGCCCTAGTTTGAATCAAGTTGACGATTTGATTGAGGAAATACACAAAGTGGAGGAGAAAAACCAACGTGTGCTTGTCACCACCTTGACAAAACGTATGGCAGAGGAGTTGAATACTTATCTTAACAGTCTGAAAATCAAATCGCATTATATCCATTCCGATGTCGATACCATGGCGCGTGTGGAGATTTTGCACGAGTTGAGAACGGGCGAGATAGATGTTCTAGTTGGTGTCAACCTGCTCCGTGAAGGCATTGACCTGCCCGAGGTGAGCCTTGTCGCCATTCTTGATGCTGACAAGGAGGGTTTCCTGCGTTCGGAGAGGTCCTTGACGCAGACCGCAGGACGTGCCGCCCGTAATGCAGAAAGCAAGGTCATAATGTATGCATCCACCATAACCGAGTCGATGCAGAAAACCATCGACGAGACCAACCGCCGTAGAGCCAAGCAGATGGCCTACAACGAGGCGCATGGCATAGTGCCGAAGACCATCACCAAAGCCTTGGACAACACCCTTGTCAAACATAAGGAAACAAATTATAAACAACAGAACTATACGGCGCAAGCCGCCGAAAACAAGCCTGCCTGCCTAAACAAAAAAGAAATGCAGAAGGCTATACAAGAAGCTAAGAAAAACATGGAAAAAGCCGTCAAGGAACTTAATTTCGTCGATGCAGCAAAATACAGGGACGAGATGCTGGCTTTGCAGGATAAGTTGAATGGTAAATGAGAACAAATAAAATAAAAGAATGAAAAAAATACTTTTGTCAGTTATGTTGGTAATGAGTGCTATGACAATAATTGCGCAAAAATCAGTGCGATATTCATACGACTATGATGCAGGGAACAGAAAAACCATGCAGTAATAGAATTTTCAGACAGAAACATAACACCTCTACTAGTAAAACCTATGACTGTATGCAAAAGATGCTGAAGAACGGAAAAAAGTAATAATTTTGAATTATAAATCTTAAATCAAATAGGCTTGAAAAAGATAACCGTAAATATCGTAACCCTTGGCTGCTCCAAAAACAAGGTCGATTCGGAGCATTTTGCCGCCTTGCTTGACGAGCGTTTCAAGGTGCTGCACGATTCGGAGAAGAAAACCGACATCGTCATAATCAACACCTGCGGCTTCATTGGCGATGCACAGGAGGAGTCAGTAGATACCATTTTGGAATATGCTGAACTTCGCAAGAGCAACAAAACCAAGAAGTTGTATGTCGTGGGATGCCTCGTTCAGCGTTTCCGCAAGGACCTGCAAGCCGAAATACACGAGGTGGACGGCTTTTATGGCGTGAACGAACTTGAAAACCTTGCCGCCGTGATTCTTCAAACCGAGTTGAAACAAGGCTATAACAGCGGCAGAATACTCTCGACACCAAGCCATTACGCCTATCTGAAAATCTCTGAAGGCTGCAACCGCCGTTGCGCTTTCTGTGCCATACCGTTGATAAGAGGAGAACACGTCTCCGTGCCGATGCAAAACCTTCTTGAAGAGGCTGAAAATCTTGCAAAGAAAGGCGTTAAAGAGTTGATACTCATAGCCCAAGACCTGACATATTACGGCATCGACATTGACGGAAAACAGCATATCGTTGAACTTGTCGAGGCTTTGGCCAAGATAGACGGGATAGAGTGGATAAGGCTTCATTACGGCTATCCGCTGGGCTTCCCCGATGAGTTGCTCGTCTTGATGCGCAATAATCCTAAGATATGCAATTACATCGACCTGCCACTGCAACATGTTAATACGGAGATACTTAAACGTATGCGCCGCGGCGTGACGCACGAACAGACCAAGGGCTTTGTAGAGAATGTGCGCCGACACGTACCCGACATCGCTTTTAGAACTACATTTATTGTGGGTTTCCCCGGCGAGACAGAGGCTGACTTTGACGAATTGTGTGACTTTGTGCGAGAAATGCGTTTCGAGAGGGTGGGGGTGTTCGCCTATTCGCCCGAGCAAGGCACGAAAGCCTTTGAGACGGAAGATGATGTGCCAGACGAAGTAAAACAACAAAGAGTCGACACCTTAATGGCTATTCAGCAGGATATTGCATTGGAAATCAACGAGAAAAGGGTAGGAAAAACAGAAAAAGTGCTTATTGACAGGCTCGAAGACGATTTTTATATTGCACGCTCACAATATGATTCACCAGAAGTGGACGATGAAATACTGATTCCAGCCAATATTGAACTGAAAATAGGCGATTTTGTGAATGTTAGGATAACCAAAGCCGATTTTTTTGACTGCTACGCTGAAATAGTTAATAAGCTGAAAGGTGAAAGGTGAACCGACGAAAGAAGCGAGTGCAGAACCAAAACAAGTTTTGTTTCTGCCGTGCAAGGAGGAGGAAAAGAAGCGAATCTTCTTAAAGGTGAGAGGTGAAACCATACGTCTGTAATTTGAAAAAATAAACAGTATAAACCAAGCTGATGTCTGACAGATGTTAGTTAATAACTTAAAAGAAAAAAAACATGACTACCAAAGACGACTGCTTTTATCTGGGCAAGATAGTGAAGACCCACGGCTTAAAAGGCGAACTTACGATAAAGATTGACGCTGACAATCCATCGGCATATACAAAAATGGACTATTTCTTTGTTGAGATAAACAAGGTTATGACACCGTTTTTCGTTACAAGACTTGCACTGAATGGCGACAAATACATTATTACTTTGCCTGGTGTGAACACAGTGGAGGAGGCCTCACGCTATGTCGGAACAGAAGTGTATCTTCCACTCGAGATGCTACCAAAACTTAAAGGTAACAAGTTCTACTATCACGAGCTGCCTGGCTTCATTGTCATAGACAGCAATAAAGGCGATATAGGCACTGTGAAGGAAGTGTTGCAATATCCAACACAGTCCATTATACAAATCATGCATAACGGGAAAGAGATACTCTTGCCCATAGTTGATGAAGTGATAAAGACTTTGGACAGAGACAAGAAAACCATTTATGTTACAGCCCCAGAAGGACTGATAGAAATGTATTTGGAATAATCGACACACAATAATCATGGCCGAAAAACCGTTTCATTTCAAGCATTTTAGCATGATGCACCATCGTTCAACAATGAAGATTGGCACCGATGCTGTCCTGCTGGGACGCTGGGTTGACATCTCCAATGCGCATAATGTCCTTGATGTTGGAACAGGTTGCGGAATTATAGCAATGATGCTTGCACAACGTGGTGCAGCACATGTCGATGCAATCGACTTGGATTATGATTCGTTTCAAGAGGCTGACAATAATTTCATGACTTCTCAATGGAGGGACAAGATAAAGGCATATCATGCTGACATAAAAACGTTTGGACAAGGCATACAATATGATTTGATGGTGTCAAACCCGCCATATTTTGTGAACTCATCCAAATGTGACAAGGCCCGTCGCAGCATGGCCCGTCATGCAGGGACAACACTCTCGTTTGCCGACCTGCTAAATGCGTCAAAAAGGCTTATGACAGACAAGGGAAGGCTTGCCGTTGTACTTCCGCAGCGCGAAGAAGACAATTTCACCAACGAAGCTGTGAAATTTGGATTTTACCTAAAACAAAAGTTGGACATTGTCCCCATTAACGGATTGTTGCCTAATAGGGTAAACCTTGAATTTGCCCAAACACGGCAGACTGAAACATTAGTCAAGACTCTTGTGATAAGAGGCAAGAGTGGTGCCTTGACAGACGAATACAATGATTTCTTGAAAGAGTTTTATTTGGGCAGGTGAGATTATTCCCTGTTTTCGCGAATGTCTTTAACCCTATGCTCGTTGAAGATGTAAACAAGACGTAGAGTTATGCAGTTGTTCATTTGTTTATGTATGATAAGAGGCTTGCTTAGATTCTCATTTTGATAAAAAAGTCGTGTGCGCAACCTTACCAAGGAGTATTCGTATCGCAACTCTGCATGAAGGCCTTCCCAAATGCGTATTCTTAAATCACCAATTATATTGGCAGTGTGTGGCTTGTATGATGTTGAGTTTTCCACCTGGTTTATGTCGAACCCCAATTTGTCGATATCCAGGACACCGGTGCCATAACGGTAGCCATCGGCATCTTTAATCCTTGAAAGGTCAAAATTCGATTCGTAACCTTCTTTGAATCTAAGGTTGCCATCTCCATATTCAACACCTGTGCCGACACCGTTTTCCTCTTCAACGAGTCTTACCAAACGGCCGTATGACACACCGACACCAATGGAAAAGCGGTCCTTGTCAGTAAAATACAACATCAAAGGAACCTCAACATAATCAAGGTTTAGTTTGTATGTTTTGGCAAATGTACTGCTTGCTGATATAGTATCGCGCTTTCGTGCCCCTTTTTGGCTGTAAAGCACCTCTAAGCCTATGTCCATCCATTTGGTGACAGGTATCAAGGCACCAGCACCTGCATGAACACCGAACTTGCGAAAACCATAACATTCGTCTCCATCAACTTGGGTGAGAGTAGCGCCTGCAAAAACCTCGCCTTTTACTATCTGGGCTTTTGCGACCAACGAAGCAAAGAAAGCAAGAGATAACAAAAGCAATATTTTTATGTTTTTAGCCATAGTTTACTAGTTTGGAATACAACGGCAAAGATATACATAAATTGTGGTTTGATGTTGTTTTTAGGCTGTTTTTAATCAAAAATCGAAAAACAAAACGAAAAAAATGTCTTGGCTTGTCAATATTGAAAATTCATATCGTTAATTTCCTAAGTTCTTCTCTGTTGGTCACAACAATATGTCGTCCTTCCATGCGCACAAAACCACTGCTGATGAAGTCAGCCAAGACACGGGCCAGGGAAGGACGTGCCACACTAAGTATATCGGCAATTTCCTGTTGGGTTTTCTTGTCATTGTGCGACAATAGGTGTTCGGCCAAACGCCCTTTGAGGCTTTGCAGTGCAAAGCCATTGACTTTGTGACTTAGGAACAGGCTTTTGTCGGACAGTATCCTTATATAAGCTTCCATCACGATAGACTCACGATGCATAAGGTCGTAGAAACTATTTTTGTTGACGAAGATTATCTTACATGGAGCAACGGCCTCAATGTTGACAGGAAAATAGTTTTCGGTAGCATAGAGAGCGGAAGGTGCGAGAATATGAGGTGCTGTCATTGTTTCAATGGTTACCGTTTTGCCTTCGCTGCTGGCCATGGTAGCCCTTGCTGTACCATCACTCAAGAGATAAAGGGCCTCGCAAGGCATGCCTTGCAAGAATATGTTGCCAACGGCAAAACTGCGTATATATACAACAGACTCCCTTATGAACCTGTTTATGATGTCTTCACTCAGGTCGGCAAACAATTCAAATCGCTTCAATGCGTCAACTTCCATTTTCAATAGGTAATAATCCTGTGCAAAAATAACAAAAAAAATGCCACCGTCTAAAACGGTGACATCTCAAATCAAAAAACAGATGTTCAAATTATCCTTGGATAGCTTCTACAGCTTGGTTGACAACTTGGTCAACACCTTCTTCAACTGCTTCGCCTACTTCTTGCAGAGCGTTTTCAGCAGCTTCAAGGATAGGGGTACCGTTTTCGTCGAGTTCAACTTCGGCTGTCTCTGGTTCTTCAATGCAACCACCGAGAGAAGCAACTTTCTCTTCAATAGCTTTATTGAGGTTCTCCATAGCAGTCTTCATGATGCCGTCTTCTTTCTCGTTCATCTTGTCAGCGTCATCATATTGCTTTCCAATAATGTCAAACACTGATTGCATAACGCCTTCCATTGCTTCGCATGAGGTGGTTTCAGTAACTTGTTTGGTCAACTCTTCAACTGAAGCTTTCATCTCTGTGAATTGCTTGCTTTGTTTTTCACCGCACGATGCAAAAGCAAGTGCGATAACGCCTACTAAGGCAAAAAGAAATGTTCTTTTCATTTTAAGTGTGTTTTAAATTGAGTTATTTCATTTTTAATGCCGCAAAATTATAAATTTTATCAATAGAAAAACAAAAAGAGATTTTTTTTATTTTCAACATTTGAAATTTACTTGCCAAAATAACAAATGACATGAATTTTTTCATTTTTTAAAATTGGATATTCATTTCTTCAATATTGTAATTTATTGGTAATTAAACAATTACTACAACAAGCATTTTTGTGCTTTATATTAATTCCATATTTTCACAAATGTTTTTCGCAAATATACGAGGTTGTGTCCAATATCAAAAAAACAAGAATTAAAGCACAAAGGGGAGAGAATTCAAGAGAATTTACTATTTTTGCACCCAAATAATAATAATATGTTTGAAGGCTTAACCGAAAAATTAGAACGTTCGTTCAAGATACTGAAAGGACAGGGGCGCATCACCGAGGTGAATGTGGCCGACACGATGAAAGAAATTCGCCGCGCCTTGCTTGATGCCGACGTGAGTTATAAGATTGCAAAAGATGTCACCAATAATATAAAGGAGAAGGCCTTGGGGCAGGAGATATTGACCTCTGTCAAGCCTGGCGAGATGATGATAAAGATAGTGCATGACGAACTCGCAGAGCTGATGGGAGGCGAGCAAAGCGACATCAACCTCAAGGCCCAGCCAACAATAATACTTATTGCAGGTCTGCAAGGTTCTGGTAAAACTACTTTTTCGGCAAAACTTGCCAATTACCTGAAACGCAAGAAAAGCAAAACCGTACTCCTCGTTGCCGGCGACGTATATCGTCCTGCTGCCATCGACCAATTGAAGGTGTTGGGGCAACAAGTGGAGGTTGAGGTTTATAGCGAAGAAGGAAACAAAAACCCTGTAGAGATAGCACAGCATGCCATTGCACATGCCAAAAGCCAGAACATAGGCGTTGTCATCATAGACACTGCTGGCCGTCTTGCCGTTGACGAGGAAATGATGAATGAGATTGCGGCAGTAAAAGAAACCGTCAATCCTCACGAAACACTCTTCGTTGTTGATGCCATGACAGGCCAAGACGCAGTAAACACAGCCAAAGCCTTCAACGACCGCCTTGATTTCAATGGTGTCGTGCTCACCAAACTCGACGGTGACACTCGCGGCGGTGCTGCCCTCACAATACGTACCGTGGTAGAAAAACCAATCAAGTTTGTCGGTATAGGCGAGAAAATGGAAGCACTTGACGTGTTCTATCCAAAACGCATGGCCGACCGTATCTTGGGCATGGGCGACATCGTTTCTCTCGTCGAACGTGCACAAGAACAGTTTGACGCCGAAGAAGCAAAGAAACTCCAGAAAAAACTTGCCAAAAACGAATTCAACTTTAACGACTTCCTAAGCCAAATACAGCAGATAAAGAAAATGGGCAACATAAAAGAACTCGCTAGCATGATACCGGGAATGGACAAGGCTCTGAAAAACGAAGAGATTGACGATGACGCTTTTAAGAGCATTGAGGCCATAATATATTCCATGACACCTGCAGAACGTGAAAATCCCGCTTTGTTGAACGGCAGCCGTCGCAAACGCATTGCAAACGGAAGCGGAACATCTATAGTTGAAGTGAACCGTCTTGTAAAACAATTTGAGGAAACTTCAAAAATGATGCGTATGATGACAAGCGGTGGCGGAAAGAAAATGATGAGATTGGCTCAAGCAATGAGAAGAAGATAACTTTGAAACACTGAAATCTGACATATAATGGATACGAAAATTATTGACGGCAAACTTGTTGCCGAACAGATAAAAAAAGAGATAGCAGTCGAGGTGGCCGAAATGATTGACAAAGGTATTCCGGCCCCGCATCTTGCCGCCGTAATAGTCGGCAACGACGGCGCAAGCCAGACTTACGTTTCTTCTAAAGAAAAGGCTTGCAAGTCGGTAGGGATGACGTCTTCCGTTTACCGCCTTTCAGAAAACACAACAGAGAAAGAGTTGTTGGACACGGTGAACTTCCTTAATAACGACCCGGAGGTAGATGGCTATATCATTCAGTTGCCATTACCCAAACATATAGACGAGAACAAGGTGATCCAGGCTATCGACCCCGCAAAAGACGTGGATGGATTCACTAACGTAAATGCAGGCCGCATGCAGATAGGTACGCCTTGCTTTCTTCCTGCCACACCATACGGCATAATGCAACTTATTAAAAGGTCGGGAATAGAGACTTCTGGCAAGAATGTTGTTGTCCTTGGACGCTCTAACATTGTAGGCACTCCAATGGCAATACTCATGTCGCGCAAAGGCATCGACTCAACCGTGACCATGTGCCATAGCCGCACCAAGAACATGGCAGAAATAACACGCAATGCCGACATTCTTATTGTAGCCATAGGCAAACCTGGCTTTGTGACAGCCGACATGATAAAACCTGGAGCTGTTGTCATCGATGTGGGAATACACCGTATAGAGGATAATGGCAGTCCCAAAGGCTATAGGATTATAGGCGATGTTGACTATGATAATGTATATAAGGTGGCATCAAAGATAACTCCCGTACCTGGTGGAGTAGGACCTATGACAATAGTATCTTTGTTGCAGAACACACTTGATGCCGCAAAAGGCTCCTTTTATTCAAAGGTGTGACATAAAACAAAAGCCAACAAACAGAGTCAAAATCATTTGGCTCTGTTTTGTTTTGCAGCATCATAGTTACAGGTTAATACAAAAAAAGCGGACTAATGTCCGCTTTTTTTTGCTTTTAACTATCATTAAAATCACATCTTGGCTCCTGCAACATGGGCATCGTTGGGGTCATCGAGACAATAGAACAACATCTCTTCTGTTTCGATATTGAGAGGCAAGTCGGCATTGTTAGTCTGGTTTATTATGTCTTCAGTGACTTCATTTAGGTATCTCTCACATGCGTCAATATATGCTTCGCGGTCATTGACTGACAGCTTGTCGACAGGAATGTTTGTCTTGAAGAGGAAGTTGATGCCCATTCCGTTGACGACTTTGATTTCGTTGAGTACAATACTTGGGCTGGCATGGCCTTCATAAACAGGAATGCTAATGGGAAGTTTGCTGTATTTTTCGTTTATGCGGTTGGCTATTTTGACTAATTTGGCATCGTCTGGGTCTTCAGGGATACGACTCAAAAGTTTGAATTCGTGTGATTTGAGGCATTGTTCACTATCCCAAATCTCAACACGGTATGTTCCAGTCTTCCATTTGCCTTTGACATCGTATCCGAATCCTGCAAGAAAGAGGATGTTGCTTCTGTCTCCTGTTCCCACTTCGTATGTGTCTTCTTGGGAATAACCAGGCGTCACATTTTCGTTTGCGCGCATGAGTTTTCCTTCGGTATCAAACCATTTGACACGGAGAGTAAGGTCGCCATTTTTGTGGCCGTCATAACTAATGCGCGGTTTGAGATACATGGCGTTGTCGCTGTATATTTTATCGCCATAAAGGTCGATGATGGTGTTGTTCTTGTGTGTGTTAGCTATCTCAATCTTGTTGATTGAGATTGAGCCTGTGGTGGCAACAGGCTTGGACTCTCCCGACGAAGTCACTAACGATTGGCTTGGCAGTTCAGACTTGATGGCGTTGGTTGCCGAATCAAACTCTTCAAGCCATGATTGCAGAACTATTTTGAAATCTTCGACACTCTGCAAATAGATACCACAGCTCATTGTATAGCGATTGTTGCCCTGCATGTATGAATATCTTACCGAAGTGCTTTTGTCAACTGTTGCGTGTATGACGTTGTTTTGTGACAAGCCTTCGGGAAGAGGCTTTGTTGTACTGATGCTCACCTTCATTGGTGTAAGTTTTGTGGCATCAATGAAAAGGAAGTATTCATGTCCATCACGAATGAAAGACATCTTGCTGTCTGTTAATTTTTTGGGTGAATAGCCTTGGCTCTTGAGGTGAGCTGTGATGCCCTCACGAAGATTTTGCTGGTTTGAGTTCAGACTTTGGGCAAAGCTGTAAAAGCCAAAAATCAAGCAAATAAGAGTTGCAAATAAAAATTTCTTTTTCATGTTATGATAAGTTTTTATGTTTCTGTTATGCAAAGGTATTCTTTTTTTTATAATTAGCAGATAAACAAAGTCATATTTTGTTGAAAAAAAGACAAATAGTCTCAATAAAATTCCTATTATTGCAAATAAAAAACTATTAAGATGGGAAAAGATTTCTACAAGGGAGTTGACCTTGCAATTACAGTAAGCGCCAAAGACGGCGAAGTGCTTTACCAGAACGACAGCTCTATAGAAGTGAACGGCGATGTTCGCGGCAAAAACATGTTGAATTGCCACAACGAACGCTCGCGCCAAATCATTAGCCACCTTATAAATGACAAGGCTACCAATGTATATACCATCTCGAAAAAGGGCAAGCGCAAGCTCATTTACCAAACACCCTGGTACGAAGACGACGCTAAGACCACCGTGGGCGGACTGGTTGAATACTCTATAGTACTGCCTGATGAGATGCCACATTATGACAGAGGGAATTGATGGGAAGCAGAAGTTTGAGGGAAGAAGTAGGATGTGGGAGGTGGGATTTGCTGCACCTTGAGTCTGTCGAAGAGTTTGTTTGTTTATGTTTATTTGACACGAGACTGCGGGACACGTGACGCGAGGATCAAAACGATACTCGAGTCACGCCTTCATTGTTTGTGGTCGTGGTTTTCACTTTCCGATGCAGAATTTGCCGAATATGGTTCCAAGAACCTCGTCATTGCAAATCTCTTCGCCAGTTATGACACCAAGTTCATTCAAAGCTGAGCGAAGGTCTATTGCAAGCAAGTCGTTAGGGAGTCCCATGTCGATGCCCAACTTGACTTTCTCCAACGCAAGGTTGGCGTTTTGCAATGCGTTGTAATGCCTCATATTGCTGACTATGGTATTGTGAGAGTCACTGATTCTGTTTGCGAAACTAACAATGATGTCTTCCAAATCACCGAGACCCGTTCCTTGTTTGGCTGAAACATTGACGCTTATTCCTTTATAATCAACATGTTGGCTCTTGTAAATATCATTTTTGTTGAGAACAATGACAAAGAGCCTGTCTGGGTCGTTAATGATTTCGTTGAATAGTACAATCTCGTTTTTGTCAAACATCTCTGCTTCAGTGACATACAACACAATCATAGCCTCTTTTATCTTTGCAAAAGTGCGTTCAATTCCGATTTTTTCTATCTCGTCGTTGGTGTTGTTGCGTATTCCAGCTGTGTCAATGAAACGGAAAGTGAACCCTTTTATGTTGAAAAGGTCCTCTATAGTGTCACGAGTAGTGCCTGGTATGTCGCTTACTATGGCTTTATCCTCGTTGATGATGGCATTGAGAAGGGTGCTTTTGCCCACATTAGGTTTTCCTATTATTGCGACAGGAATGCCGTTTTTTAAGGCATTGCCAGCCTTGAAGCTGCCCAATAGCAAGTTGGTTTCCTGCTGTATTGCATCCAAAAGCACAGTCAGTGAGTTGCGGTCGGCAAATGCGACATCTTCTTCGGAAAAGTCAAGTTCCAGTTCGATGAGTGCAGTAAATTCAACTAGCTTCTGGCGGAGGATCTTGATGTGTTGTGAGTAGTTGCCTCTCATCTGACGTGCGGCGATGTCGTGTGACGCTTTCGACTGCGAGGCAATGAGGTCGGCGACGGCCTCGGCCTGCGAAAGGTCGAGCTTGCCCTTACGGAAAGCCCGCATGGTGAACTCACCAGGCTCGGCGAGGCGTATGCCATTGTCAATCAGCAACTCTATGATGCGCTTGACGATATAGGTCGATCCGTGACAGCTTATCTCTATCGAGTCTTCACCGGTGTAGGAGTGGGGAGAGGCAAAAAAAGTCACAAGGACTTCGTCAAGGAAAACATCTCCGTCGTATATCTTTGCGAAATATGCCTTGTGCGACACCATCTTGTCGATGGGCGTTTTAAGGCCGTCGGTACCGAAAAGAGGTGCTATTCTATCACGGCAACTGTCGCCCGACACTCTCACGAGGGCCACGGCTCCGGTGCCCTGTGGACTCGCAGGTGCGCATATTGGGTCGCTGTTCATCAAGTTGGTTAGCATGATTGAAAATTTATGTAAAAATATAAATCAGATTTTATGATTTGCATAAACTTACAGATTCTTCCATGAGATATAATCTCCATTAGAAGTCTGCATGTCTTGTTCTCCGCCATAAACCACATGGAGCCTTTCAGTGCTGAGTTGTGCAGACTTGGCAAATGTTTTCAGCGAGCTGAAATGGTCGGTATGCATTGTCGCCGCTGATTTTATCTCGAAGCAGTCTAAGGTTGTGTCTTGCTCGCGCAGCAGGTCGATCTCGTCGTTGTTGCTGTCGCGCCAGAAGTACAGGTTAGGCTCTCGACCTTGTGCGTAAGCTTGTTTCACAAATTCAGCGACCACCATGTTTTCAAACAACTCGCCACGCAAGTAATGTGTCTCCAATTGTATCGAATTTTCCAGCCCAAGGAGCGATGCCACCAGACCAGTGTCGCAGAAATAGAGCTTGGGCGACTTGACAAGGCGTTTGTTGTAGTTTTTGTAATAAGGCTTAAGCAAGAAAATGGTGTAGCTGGTCTCCAAAATCGACAGCCAAGCGTTGGCGGTCGGTACTGAGATTCCGCATTCGGTTGCAAGTGATGACACATTAAGCAGTTGTCCCACGCGGCCTGCGCAGAGTTTCAGGAAACGGACGAACTGCGACAGGTCGTTTATGTCGCGCAGCAGTCTCACATCACGCTCAAGGTAAGTCTGCACATAGTTTGGGAAGAAGTCGGTGGTGGCGATGTTTTTGTCGTATATGCGCGGATAGCCTCCCGTTATGAGCCAATCATTCAGTTTCTCGGGCAGCAATGCAGCCTTGCGCAGTTCACTGACCGAGAGAGGAGCCATCTTCATCACCGCTGTTCGTCCGGCAAGGCTTTGTGAGATGCGTTCCATCAGCAAAAAATTATGTGAGCCCGACAGGATGTACATTCCTGCATCGTTGCTGTTGTCAACTGCGGTTTGGATATATGAGAATATGTCGGGGGCGTATTGGGCCTCGTCTATTATCAGAGGGGTTCCGAAATTCATCAGGAAGCCACGCGGGTCTTCAATTGCCATACGTCGAAGGTCAAGATCTTCCAGTGATATGTATTTGAAATCCTTGAAACGCTGTTTTAGCAGGGTTGACTTGCCGCATTGCCGTGTGCCTGTCAGCGTGACGACAGGGAATTTCGTCGTCATTTGTCGTAGTTTCTCCTCTATGGAACGCTCTATCATAGCAATCAAATTTTATGCAAAAATACAAATTACATTTTATGATTTACATAAAATTGTGTGTTTTTTTTCTGACTT
Source organism: Bacteroidales bacterium (assembly GCA_045616045.1). GTDB lineage: Bacteria > Bacteroidota > Bacteroidia > Bacteroidales > F082 > Limimorpha. The sequence goes on from JAZLGA010000017.1 coordinate 29,664, forward strand.
TTTATGTTTTTCATGAAAAAAAACTATCTATGCACCTGATTGGTTCGCCAATCGTTTTATTGTTTGAAGCGTTATGCTTGTCTTGTAAGTCGAGAACCTGAGAAATTCACTGACTACAAAGTAATCGAGAAGGCATAGCAGTTTCTGCGCTATGCGTGGACTGCTTTCATCATATTCGATTATTTTAGGTAATCTCAGGACCTTCGACTTGCGAATGTGGCGTACAGTTCCACGCTTCTTTTGTTTAATTGTCTTTTGGGAACTGAAAGACTAAAACTATTGAAATGTCAGTTGCTAAAGGTAGAAATGATTTTGAGGTTTATATTGATGAAAATGCAAAAACACTAGAACGCTTGATTCTAGAAGTTCCTGTAATAATTCATCAAGAGTATGAAAACAAAGAAAAAAGCTCAAGAGATATCGCCAAACAAAATTCAGGAGGAGATACGGATGTGTTTTTATCAATATATAATTCGTTTATTGAATCTTTATATGGAGAATCAGAGATGATAGAAGAGTTCTATTTATCAATGGTTGTGATGATTTCTAGATATTGTGAGACAACACTGAAGAGAATCGCTGCGTGTAATAATAAGGTTAAAAATAAAGGAATTTCTAAAATTGATTTTTATTACAAGAAGGTAGCTAATAAATACGCTATATCTTTACCTAAGATTGAGTCTATATGGTTTGATAAAGAATCTTTTTCATCAAAAAGGAACGACATAGCACATGATGGGGATGTGAATGTCACAAGGGAAGAGTTGCTCAACAACTTAGAACAAGTTAGACTTCTTTTACAAAACACAGTCAGATTAATTCCTATTTCAGATATTGAGCATTTAATTAAAATTTCATAAAGCCATGAAAAAAAAACGTATTAGCAATTGTATTGATAATCATATCCTTTATTCCTTTTGGGAATCATTCTATTCGAATAGAAAGCCATTTCAAACCATTTTCTTTTGAAGAAATGGCTACACCTATATTAATGTATAAGAATGCTTATGATAAGGCAAACGCACAAATTAACGGATTAATCGATTATGTTAGAGATGCTTTAGGGCAAAATATTGATGCCACATTACGTTCGCAATTAGATTCTGATTACAAGGTGTTGAGAGAAATGGCCGTTTATCTTAACACAAATGGTTTATATAAAGGTGTTTGGGATCATATCGAATATATGAGGACACAAATCAATGACCAAGTCGTTGAGTATAACAATCGTGTTGCTATTGCCAAGCAAGAGTATGAAGAGGAAATGCAACGGATTGCAGAAGAAGAAAAACGTAAAGCGGAGGAAGAAAGAAGAAAAGCATTGGAGCCAGAAAAATGGTCTGGAACAGGTTTTGCTCTGAACAAAGGTTATATTGTAACTAATTACCATGTTGTTGAAGATGCAAAAAGCATTGTAGTTAAAGGTGTTAAGGGTAATTTTACTAATGCATTCAATGCTGAAGTGGTTGCAACAGACAAATATAATGATTTGGCTTTGCTGAAAATCAAAGATAATCGCTTTACAGGTTTTGGAACAATCCCCTATAAAGTTAAAACAACGACATCGGAAGTGGGAGAAGATGTTTTTGTCCTTGGTTATCCTTTGACAGGCACTATGGGCGACGAGATAAAGCTGACAACAGGTGTGATAAGTTCCAAAACAGGTTTCCAGGGAGATATTTCTCTTTACCAGATTTCGGCTCCAGTACAACCTGGTAACAGTGGTGGCCCTCTGTTTGACGGAAAAGGAAATCTGATAGGTATTGTAAACTCAAAACATACCGGGGCAGAAAATGCAGTGTATGCCGTAAAAACATCATATTTGAAAACTTTAGTGGAAAGTGTGTCCTCATCATCTGTCATTCCAGCAAACAGCACTATTTCAGGACAACCGTTGACTGGAAAAGTAAAGGCGGTGAAGAATTTTGTTTTTTTTGATAGAATGCTCGTCAGTCGCAGGCAATAGTTCAAGTTATACGGGAAGTGGAAATCCTTCAACTAATAATAATGTTGAAAATAATAAAAAGTCTTCTGTAAATAGAAACAAATCAGGTAAACACCAAGGAACTCTTAATGGACACGAATGGGTTGATTTAGGATTGCCAAGCGGCACATTGTGGGCGACTTGTAATGTGGGAGCGTCCAAACCAAGTGATTATGGCGATTATTACGCATGGGGAGAGACTTCAACAAAGGAAATATATACTGAAAACACATATTCGTATATTAATCATAATGTATTGTTGTCAAGTGCCGATCCTGCTACGGTATATTGGGGCAAAGAATGGAATATGCCTACAAAAGAACAATGGGAAGAACTGATAAACAATTGCGAATGGACATGGACTTTGAATGGTTACAATGTGGTTGGAACAAATGGTAATAGTATATTCCTGCCTGCTGCTGGCTACCGTTGGGGTGGCAGTCTCAACGACGCGGGCAGTGACGGCAACTACTGGTCGAGTTCGCTCAGCACCGACTACCCGGACCTCGCGTGGTACCTCTACTTCTATTCGGGCTACTACAACATGGACAACATCGGCCGCCGCTATGGCTGTCCTGTGCGGCCTGTTTGTTCTGTCTCCAAGAGATAACCCTTGTTCCGCCCACACTGGCAGGGCGCGGCTTTTGCGGCGAGTGGCGCGCACGGAGTGCGCCAAAAGGCCACGCGCGGCTAAAGACGCGAAGCGGTACCAAAAGTTTTTATAAACCTGCAGGGATACTCAATGTGTCCCTGCTTTTTTATGCCTCCATACCGTCGGTTGAGCCTGTCGAAACCGCGGCACGAAGATTTGCTAGGCTGAAGCAAGAATGGCAAATCGCCCCAAAACGCGTCATGCTGAACTTGTTTCAGCATCCCCGCCATGGGAACAAGACAAGACAGGGCTTTTTGTGTCGCCCTCGGTATCCCCAGCAAGTGGCTTCCGGATAACCCATCCGCACAAGTCATCCCTTCGTTTCCGGAATGACGGGGTAGGGTGGCGGGGTTGTCTTTCACGGTGGGTCTTTGACCAACGAATCTCCGTTGCCATTAGCATCCTGTTTGGCAACGTTTTTTTTTGTGGTAATTTTTCATATTAAACTGACAAAACAAAAAAAATGACTATCTTTGCAAAAGAAATCGTAAGAAAATGGGAAACGGTGTCGTTGATAAAATCAAGCAAACACTGCTTTTGAGCCTGCCTTTGGGAGGCTATGCCTTGCTGTATGGCTCCAGGGCGAGAGGTGAGGCACATCCATCCTCTGATTGGGATATTCTCATAGTCCTCGATAAAGACAAGTTGCAACCAGAGGATTATGATACGGTTTCGTACCCGTTGAAGGAACTTGGCTGGGAACTTGGCGAGGACATCAATCCGGTGATGTACACCGCCAAAGAGTGGGAAGAAAACAGCTTTACACCTTTTTATCACAATGTATTGAACGACGCAATCCGATTGGTATGAAGTTATCAGAAGAAGAAAGGAATCTTTTAGTCGGCCTACAAATGGAAAAGTCGCATCGGTTTTTATAACAAGCCGATGAAATGTGCAGACAAAAATATTGGGATATTGCTTCCAACAGATACTATTACGCATGTTTCCATGCTGTTCAAGCCTTGCTTATCAAAAACGAATTGGTGGCCCATACGCACAGCGGGCTTTTAACGCAGTTCGGGCTCCATTTTGTAAAGTCAGGAAAAATCGAATCAAGATTCGGGGCATTCTTGTCACGGATGGAACAAATTCGCGAAAAAGGTGATTACAACTGCATTTATTCCATAACTGAAGATGAAATAGAAACTATAGTTGCACCAACAAAGGAATTGATTAAGCGAATAGAGGAACTGCTAGCTGAATAAAGGCTATAGTTGTTAAAACATATCTCCGTTGCCATCCACATACCGTTTGGCAAAGGTTTTTTTTGCGGTTTTAAACAAAGTTGTTACCTTTGTGGCAAAATAGTCAGGATATGAAAAGAATTGCCTTGTTGTTGTTTGTGTTTGTCTTGCTCTCCAATGCAGCAAAAGCTCAGAGCGAGAAAAGCATTCGCATCGCATTCTGGAACATGGAGAACTTTTTCGACCCTTTTCCCGACAGTACACGTGCATATAACGACTACACGCCGGAAGGCATGCAACATTGGACCAAATCCAGGTTCTACAAAAAGCGAAACAATATATATAAGGTAATCTTGGCAATGTCGGAGAGCCGTCCCTTGGGCATTATGGGCGTGTGTGAAATTGAGAACGAATACGTGATAAACATGGTCTATGCCCAAACACCATTGAAGAAGTTCAACTATAGTTGGGTTCATTACGACTCGCCGGAGCGTCGTGGCATAGATGCCGCCATAGTGTATTCAAAAGACATTTTCACTCTTGTTGGGAGCAAGGCAATTACCTATTCAAACCCCAAAGAACCAGAATACCATTCGCGCGACATTGTATATGGCAAGTTCATAGACAACAAGCATGGAGACACATTACACGTTTTAGTAAATCACTGGCCATCAAAATATTCGGGCGAATTGGAAACCGTCGAATCAAGAAATTGCGCAGCTGCAATTGTTCGCCGTTGCGTTGACTCTCTTATGGCTGTTGACAACGACGCCAAAATTGTCATTATGGGCGATATGAACGACGAACCTGACGCAAATAGTGTACATGACATTTTAAAGGCCAGACACATTTCAGAATGCACAAGCGATCGGATGCTCGTCAACCTGTTTGCCAGAAATGAAGATTTTGACATTGAAGGCACCTTGAAGTTTCATGAGAAATGGCAAATATACGACCAAATAATATTAAGCAACGCTTTAGTTAACAGTACACAAAAACTTGTTTATAAGCAAAATAGCGCAAAAATATTCCATACAGACTTTATGTTAGAGGAGGACTTGACATACAATGGGTTAAAGCTAAAGCGCACTTATTTGGGCCCACGTTACTTAGGAGGCTTCAGCGACCACCTGCCCGTCTATATTGATTTAAAGTATTAATTTAAATCACATATAATAACATTCAGATATTAAATAGATTAAACATCTACAATAATGTCATATAAACTATTTGGCCATCTGAATATTACACCATAGGAAAATCTACCAAAAGTTCTTGACTTCTTGCACGCAGATTCTCTTGTAGTCGCAATAATTACATTTTTTGTTTTTCAAATCCTGGACAAAAGGCTTTTGCGAATCTAGTATATCTGACAGAAATTCGACGAGAAGGTCTTCCATCGTCTTTTCAAAATCATCGTTTAGTTTAGAGTTTTTGACCAAAAGATCCAGGTATAAATCAGAATGATGGGTTAGCCTTATTATTGAAGCGCTGATTTTATCGTGGGTTGTATCCTTGTTGTTTTTGAGGTAAAGGTATTTGTAAACAAGCAGTTGGCGGGCTTTTTCGGGTATGTCCTCAAATTTGTTTATTTCTTCGCTTACTGTTGTGTCTTTCTTTTCTATTTTTCTGTCGGTTTTGTAATCGGCGATTCTTATTGTCCCGTCACTCAGCCTGTCAATCCGGTCTATTTTTCCTTCAATGTTGCATTCTATACCGTTCACGTTGATGACGTGATTCAACTTTGTCTCGGCTCCAATTGTGGCAAAGCCGCCCTTTTCATTGTTAAGGTAGTTTCTGACATAACTGTTGATTACGGTCTCGTTAAGCAAGTTAAAGGCATTTTGTGGCAAATTTATGGATTGAAGCAGCGTTTTTGCCTCGCTTTTGATGGTGTCAAGAAGGTTATTGTCAATGATTTGGCATTTGTGGTTGTCAAACAACAATTTTTTAAGTATGTCGTGAACCTGTTCACCTATCACATTGGCCTGAAAGTTTTCGTCAACATTGTTGTCTGAGATGTCGTAAACATATTTCAAGCAGAATTTGAGGGGGCAACTCACATACTGCTGCAAAGAGCTTGGGGCCATCGAGATTTTAAATTTCTGCTTAAGTTTTTGCATCACAGAATCTGTCTTATTGATTGTTATGGGAGAAACCAATGTGTCGGCCGGGGCGTTTTTGTTGACAAAATGGGAAATGTTCAGTTTTGTGGCAACATTTGGTTTGGAAACGAGTTCTTTTTCTATCTGCATAAGGAAACGGCTTTTGTCATTGTCGGAATCCTTGTCGGAATTGTAATAAATGTTTATGTTGCTGCAGTTTTGCAGCAACCTGTAAAAATGGTATGCAAACACGCTTTGTTTTTTTTCGTTGCTGGGCATTCCCTTGTTGCATCGTATAAAATAGGGTATGAAGCTTCCTTGGCTTATTTTTTGTGGAAGCATGCCTTCGTTTACATTGAGCAGATGGACGGTGTCGAAATCAAGGTTTCGTGTTTCCAAAAGACCCATGACCTGTATTTCTCTATACTTTTTGTCGGCATTGCCGATGTCATTCTCGCTTGTCAGTTTGATACTGTTTTCGCGAGCGACAATCTTATAAAGCGTCTCAACCGTTTCGTTGTCGTTGATGAAGTTTGAGTGCTCTTGGATTATTTTCTCAATACGGCTTATGCTTTTATAGACCTCGTTTGTTTGAGCCCTTAAAAAAACGGCTTCAGGACTGGTGTTTTTAACCACTTTCTTGCCAAAAAGAACAATCACTTTTTTCAGGTTGTCCAAAAGGTCAACTATGGTTGAGACAGGGCTAGTCATGAGAATTATAAGTCTCTCAATATCAGAATCTTTGTCCAGTCCTATATTATCAACGCTTACAGTATATTGGCTGTCTCTGATTTTTTTGTTTCTCCAGTCGGTCATCGTTTTGAGTTCTGTTCTGTTGAAGGCAAGCTTTACGATGTCGAGATTGAAGATTTCAAAAACAGGCCAGATGTAGAGTGGGTCGCTGACAAAACGATGACGGTGCATTTTGAAATAAAGACTTGTAAGTCCATTTATCGGAGTAAGGCTTATGGGATAACCCATTGAGATCTTGATTTTTGTCTCCACATTTCCATTTCCAGGCTCGGGTATTGAGTTCAGAACCGGTATTAGCATGTCTTCGTTCACGAGCACTATAGCCTCTTTGTTGCGTGTGCTTTTCGAAAGCTGTTCCTGAAGAGCCTTTGCCTGTAGCGTATTTCCCGATGCGTCAATAATGTTGATTGTCCTTTGTCTTGTGAGCATGTTGTTGCTTAATCCAAAATCATTATCGAACCAATTGGCGTGTTCTTTTCTGAGCATTCTCGCAAATGTACCGGCTTCGTTCTCAACATCATCAACATAATACGAGTCGAAGTCCCATAATGTTGAGGCCATGCCTAATTTGACCAGTCTGTCGATTACTATTTCCTCGCTTTTGGTGAGTGCGTTAAAGCCTGCAAACACGACCTTGTCGCCACCTACGGTCGAAATGAGTTGCTCGTCGGTGAATGTCTCAGCAAGAATGCGTGAAAGCATGCCGTAATAGCCTTTTTTCTTCGACATGAGATGTTCGCGCAATCTGGTGTAATAGTTGATAAGCGACTCGTAAAAGCGCAAGTATGCGCTTTCTTTTTCGTTTGGCAACATTTCGTCAACATCCCATGTGCCAATTTTTTTTTCGCTTGTGACATAATTGAACAGATCCTGTGCGTTTACCATATAGTTGTCAATATCATCAAAATCTGTCGCCATTTGAGCCGCTTTTCCGCCAAATTGCAAAATGTTTGTGTTTGCGTCTTTATTAAAGTCGTTTTCGATAGCGACAAGTTCAAATGTCACGTCTAGTTTGTCGGCAAGCTCATATCCGCTCCACTGCGAGACGACTTCTTCTATCGACATGATTTTTGGCAGCCAAACAGTCTCGCTGACAAGATTCTTCAGTTTGTCACGAAGATAATAGGCAGCTCTTTTGTTTGGGAATACAACCGTGAGGCCTTCATTTTTGAGGTCGTAGTTTTTGGTGATGTATTGCGCCACCTTTCCAATAAAAGTGTCATCTGTTTGCATTTTGTCAGATTTTTTTGTTGATGTGACAATAAGATATGGCAGTTTGTAAATTAGGTGTTAAGTATCTTCTCCACTTGTTCAATCTCTTGGGGTTTGCCAAGGTCGTGCCAGAAAGTGGGTGAGAGATCGAGTTTTCTTATTCTCTTGTGTTTTGCCAGGTCTAGATAAATGTCAATGATACTTGCTGGTTTGATTTCAATATCGTTGAAAACAGATGGCTTGAAGAAATGTATCCCGTTGAAAGCGCGTTCTTCAAAGTCTTTGCGTTCGCCATCAACCCACTTGAAAGAGCCATCGGCAATGTTGCGCCAACCAATAAGTTTGCCATCGGCATCAAATAGAAGTTTGCGTGTAGTGACTCTGTCTTGTGTTACAAGCCATGCATCATCGTCACTATGAATGAACTTGTCCGAAATGCCTCTTAAATCAATGTTGCTGAGTATGTCAACATTGTGAGCCATAACGATATCCGAATGTGACAGCAATGACAAGGCCTTTATTATGCCACCTCCGGTATCCATAAGAAGGTCTTTCTCGTCGGCTATGTCTATGCGTATGCCGAAATCGTTGTTTTTCACAAAATCCTTGATTTGTTGGTGGAAATGATGTGTGTTGATGACAATATGGTTGAAACCATTGGCAATCACATTCTCAATGTTTCTCTGCAACAGCGATTTTCCACACACTTCCACAAGGGCCTTTGGCTTGTCGGCTGTTAATTTTCCCAAACGAGTGCCGAGTCCGGCTGCCAAAATGAAAGCGGTGCGTTTTTCTCCACCAAAGTGCCTGTTCACGATGTTTTGTTCCCTATGTTCAATCTTGGCATCTATATATGGATAATTTTTTGTCAGATAATCATACAACGATTGGGCAAAAAACACAGACCTGTGCTGGCCGCCGGTACACCCAAAAGCAATCGAAAGGTCGGTAAAGCCTCGTTTCAAATAGTTGTTGACGCTTTGGTTGACGATGGACTTGAC